>JAHIOW010000058.1 GCA_018895075.1 Candidatus Omnitrophota bacterium
TGGTGCCGAGAGAGGGAGTTGAACCCTCAAGCCCAAAGGGCATACGGCCCTGAACCGTACGTGTTTGCCAATTTCACCATCTCGGCATCTTCATAAGTAATCTTTGATGATATTTCTTTTTCTCTGCAAAAAAGGTAAGTTTTGTTTATAATAAATTACACGAAGTAAAATCTTAGATTCATTTTTTGCATAAATTAATATCCATGCACGGGGTACAGATCTTATTTTTCCTGTAATTCCATAAAGTTTTTTAATCTGGCATTGTAACCACTTTATATGTAATTTGCTTGCCGATATAAATCTTAGATATAACCTACGACTATTATGGTATATAGGGTCATTATAAACAAGTATATTGCCATCTCCATCTAAGTGGCCGCGTAAAAAATCAGCAAAATATTTCCTTGGAATTAATAAGTTTTTAATATTCTTGCTTTTATTTGGAGATAAACCAATTGATAATAATTCTCTATAGAAAATTACATCTCCAAACTGTATAAAGTAATATTTGCCCTTTCCTTTAGAATATCCGCTTGTTTTATTTGAGATTTTATTTTTAAGCTTAAGACATTTTTTAAATAATTTCACCAATGATACATCCTTCGAGACAAATGTCATATGTCTACCATCTTTGGATAAATTTCCATCGGTAGTTATTAAACCCACAGCATATGCTATATTGCTATTCCAATTCATATTCTTCTTAGAGAAGTCTTTAGACTAAGTATATATTAGAGCATAAATTCTGTCAAATACAAAAGAAATTGAGAGTTATGGTTTTTATTGATATAATATAATCTCCTTATAAGGAGGGGAGAATGTTTTTAGAGTCCTTTAAGATTACAGGTTTTGCCGTAGGGCAAATTTTTCTTTTGGCAGCGATAGGGTATTTGCTGATTAAAAAGAATATCTTAAACCATCAGGGATTAGATGCCCTGAGTAAACTGGTCATTGGGATTACCTTGCCGCTGTTGATTTTCTGTCAACTAGTCAAAGATTTCAAGTTTAGCCTATATCCGCACTGGTGGGTTTTTCCCCTGTTGAGTATCGTTATAACCGGCGCCGGCCTTATCGCGGGGGCTGTATTTATAGGTTTTATCCGTGGCGCCCAAGAAAAGGCGCAGTTTTTAAGTCTGGTTACTTTCCAGAATTCCGGCTATCTGCCCCTGGGGCTAATAGTGGCGTTACTGCCCCGGGATCAGGCAGGTACCCTGTTGGTCTATCTATTTTTGTTTCTTCTGGGATTTAACCTGGTGATATGGTCATTGGGGACATATATTTTGTCTTTTCATCAAAGGAAAAGATTTGAGTTGGGCAGCCTGTTCAGTCCCCCGGTAATAGCCATTTTATTCAGCCTGCTATTTATATTTTTGGGTTTAGATAAGTTTATGCCTGAGGCGCTGGTAAAACCATTGCGCCTGGTGGGTGATTGCACGTTGCCGCTGGCAATGTTTGTCATTGGCGGTAATCTTGCCCAGATACAACTTGGTAAGATCAATAAAAAGGCGATATCTCTGGTGTTTTTGGCCAAACTGATTATCCTGCCGCTTGCCGGGCTGCTTTTGATTCTGAAATTTAAACTACCGCAATTGCTGGGATTATTAATCCTTATGGAATTGGCTATGCCTCCAGCGACATCTTTGTCATTAATCACCAGGCATTATAAACAAGAGGACCTGTTGATCAGCCAGGGCGTATTCTTCAGCCATATCTTAAGTATCCTGACCATACCCCTATTTTTAAGTTTATATTTTACGCTGGTCATGATAAAATAAGTGAAGCCCAGACTTATGGAACAGAGTGACATAAGTCTGTGGCTGAACTTATCCGCCTTCGGCGGATTAAATTCGCAGACGGCTTCGCCTGCAACTTACGTCATTGCATTCCGTAAGTTGTCTGCTCATTTAAAATGAAAGAAACAAATAAATTCATTGCTACCAACCGCCAGGCACAGAGAGATTATACGGTTGTTGAGTCAGTGGAATGCGGTATTGAATTAAAGGGCAGCGAGGTAAAATCCGTCAGGGCAGGTAAGATAAACCTCAAAGATAGTTTTGCTCGTATTGAGAATAATCAGGTTATATTATATAATGTATATATAAGCCCATACGCGCAGGCCAGTTATCTCAATGTGGAGTCAACCCGGCCCCGGAGGCTGCTTTTGCATAAAAGGCAGATAGGTAAACTGGCTACAGGGACGAGCCAGAGGGGTTTTACCCTTGTTCCTTTAAAGGCCTATTTTAGCCAGCGCGGCTTTGTCAAGATAGAACTTGCTCTTTGTAAAGGTAAAAGAGTTTATGACCGGCGGGAAAGCCTTAAGCGCCGGGAATCAGATTTACAGATCCGCCGGGCTTTAGAGAGCAGGAGAAGAAAATAGATTGCCCCTCGTCCCGAGCATTTTTATAAAATAATATAGGATGCGAGGGACTCGGGACGAATTTTTCCGACACTAAAGAGATTGAAAAATTCGGGGGTGAAGGGACTCGACTTAGGTAAGTCGGGTAAAAGTAGCATGCCGCGGATGCAGGGTGGGCCGCGTTAACAATCCTTGCAAAACATAAACGCAAGCAGATCACTGTTTGACGCTGTGAGGCCTTTACCCATGGTTCCCATGGGCATGGGTTTCGCACCAGCCTTCGCTAACTAA
>JAHIOW010000059.1 GCA_018895075.1 Candidatus Omnitrophota bacterium
CATAAGGCGTACTCCTTTTTCTTAGGGATGGCTCACAGGCCAAGCCCGTTTGGTTAATAAGATTACTCACACAAGAGAAGGATACGCCTTTTTAATTGCTATTTCAAAGAGAATTTACACACAATTGAGTATACTACCTTATTATTAGATTCTCTTTGACAAAACTAGATTTGATGCTATAATATAAATACTACAAATAAAAAGATTAGAAAATCTTGAGCCGTAAAGCGTAAAATAAGACGACTAACCTTTACGGCTTTTTTAATCGGTATTTTCTAAAAAGCCTGCCTGTCGGCAGACAGGCAGGGAGGGAGTAACTATCATAAAGATAAAGACTTCACCAAAGGGGAGAAAGTGTAAATATCCGCACTGTAAACATATTTTGAGTGTTTATAACCATGAGGCCTATTGCCATATCCATCTTAGTCTGGGTGATTGCAAGAGTAAGCCTAAGGCCTCTTAATCATGATGACGCATAAGACAGATAATACAGCCAATTTTTCACAAGGGATTAATCAATCCGCGATGAGCTTTTACGGAATGGGGATTGCCCCGAGGATCCTGGATATCTTAGAGCGGATAAAATTTAAGATCCCTACACCGATTCAGTGTAAAACTATTCCCCTGGCGATAGAAGGTAAGGATGTCATTGGTATTGCACAGACCGGAACCGGAAAAACGCATGCCTTTGCTATCCCTATGGTACAACACCTGGCACAAAAAAAGGGGATGGGTTTAGTCCTTGCGCCTACCCGGGAATTGGCTATTCAGATTGACGAGGCCTTTAAAGGAATCGCACCTGCATTCGGGATGCGTACTGCTTGTCTTATCGGAGGAGCTCCCATGGGCGCTCAACTACAGGCGCTGCGTAAAAACCCCCGCGTGGTGATTGCCACTCCGGGCAGGTTACTTGACCACATGGGGCGGTGGAATATACTGACTAATGATGTGATAGTGCTGGTGCTTGATGAAGCGGACCGCATGCTGGATATGGGTTTTGCTGTGGAGATCAATCGTATCTTACGTTTCTTGCCCAAAGAAAGGCAAACCATGCTTTTTTCGGCAACTATACCCAAAGAGATTATGGATATTGCCGCTAAGCATATGAAGTTGCCTGTTTGTATAGAGATTGATCCTTCAGGTACGGCTGCCGAACACGTCACCCAGGAATTATTCATTGTTAAAAAAGAAGCAAAACAGCAGCTTCTGAGTAAATTGCTCGTGCAGTATCATGGCTCAGTGCTTTTGTTTTCCCGCACTAAACATAACGCCAGAAAGCTTTGCCGTTTGATTCGTGAGATGGGCCATAGTGCAGCAGAAATACATTCTAATCGTTCTCTCTTTCAGCGCCGTGAAGCCCTGGAAGGTTTTAAATCAGGTAGATATAAGGTGCTCGTTGCCACTGATGTTGCCGCAAGAGGGATAGATGTTACCGGAATCGAGCTGGTCATCAATTACGACCTTCCCGAAGACACCGAGTATTATGTGCACCGCATCGGACGTACGGGCAGGGCAGGGCAAAAAGGACATGCGATTTCTTTTGCCACGCCTGAGCAGAGCAGCAATGTCCGGGATATCGAAAAACTGATCCGGGCTTCCCTGCCAATTTCCAGGCATCCGCATGTTCCTATGGCAGAATTTATCCAGTCTAGCCACAGCCCTGCATATAAACAACAATCAAAAAATTACTTTAGGAAACAAAGGCGTCAGAGATATCATAAGCACTAACTCTCCTAAAATACAAACAAAAAAGCCCCGAATCTTTCGGGGTTTTTTTGTAGGTGATAGGCCTGATAACTTTCGCTATCTGCCGACCTCCGTGTTTGAGTAAACGCTTAATCTACTATAAGTATGCCCTATATTTCGGTGAATTTCAAGGTCAAGGCGAAAAAAATTAGCAAGGGACAGTCCCCTTCGGGGACAGTCCCTTTAGAGAGGACCAGATGGTTTTAACGGAAAGGATGCTATGCAATTTAGTGAATTGAAAGCAGGAGTCAAGAGTATTGGTTTTAGCGAATTACGCAAGGATAGCGATAATTATCTTGAGGCGGTTATTGTAACGTACAAGGCAGGAGAGCTTTGTCATGTCTTGGAGACGTTCCTCGGCCCGGCCGTATGGCCTTCGGAGAATAAACTATCGCCCCAGATTGAAGATGCCATAAGGGGATCCGGGGGCATTATGGAGGGGCAGACACTTTATTTCTTGCGTCAGGATAATAATACATTATTGACTATGCTCTGGCCATGGGGAAATGGCGAGCATATCACCGTCAAGATTATCCAGCAATAGCCGATTTTAAAAATAGAGGACGATTATTCCCAAGCCAGATTTGGCTTGGGATTTTTTGGTTGCAAAGCCGGGCATTTGGCAGTAAAATGAAGGTTATGCGGAGTTTTAAGAAATTTTCTATTTTGTTTTTTGCGCTATCCATCCTGATTGCCTGCGTGGTTTCTCTTACCTTAGGGTTTAACCTTCCTAAATGGTTTCCGTTTACTACAGAACGCTCCCTTAATGAATGGCAGGATAAGATATTTAAGGGCAAGGTTGTTTATAAGATTGAACATAGCGGCCCGCAAGGCTATCTTCATGCCTTAAGCATAGGCTCAGCGTCAGCCATATTTTATAGGATAAGGGGCCGTTTTAATACAGAAGACTATCCGATGATAAGCTGGAAATGGAAGGTTATCAGGTTTCCTGATAAGAAAAAGTTAAAGATGCGCCAGGGTATTGAGAGTGATGATTATGCAGCGCGGGTCTACGTAATATTCCCCTCCATAAATTTTCTGGTTTCCAAGGCCCTGGAATATGTCTGGGATGAGTCGCTACCAGAAGGTACGATTAGCGAAAGCCCATATTCTAAAAATATAAGATTAATGGTAGTCCAGACAGGAAGAGATAAGTTGGACAGTTGGATATTTGAGGAACGCAATATCTTTCAGGACTACCGCAAGGCCTTTGGCAGAAACCCGAGCGTAAAGATAGGGGCAATTGCCCTGATGAGCGACGCAGACAACAGCCAAGATATATCTGAGGCCTATTTTGATGAGATAAAGATAGGTTATAAAAAAGAGAGGTAGGGATGAAGGGGTTAGGCAGAAGGAGAAAATATTTTATTAAACCGGGATTGCAGGTCAGGTATTTAAGGGTTATTCTCATTGCCGTAATCTTACCGGTCTGTTTATTCTCGGTTTGTCTGTATTATCTCATCTTCTATATGATGGCAGAGCAACTGGGCATCCCTGAGTCTATTGCCTATAATATAGTGCCGGTTGTCACTAAGATAAACCTTATCCTTTTATTTGGCCTGCCGATTATTTCTATCGGGATTTTGTTCTGGGGCGTACTCATATCTCACCGCATAGCCGGGCCCCTTTATAGGCTGGAAAAAGAGCTGGATAAGATTGCCAAAGGCGATTTCTCTTTGCGTTTAAAAATCCGCAGCAAGGATGAACTCGGCTCTATCGTTAAAGGCGTCAACAAGATATTGGACAAGATAGAAGAAAAACAGTAGAGAGGAAGAAATAATCTTTAAAAAAGGAGAGCAAGGTGGATAAAATTTTATCTCTTATGGAGCCCGTATACTTTTATACCCTGTTGGCTGGTTTATTGGCGTTGTTTGCCTTTGGTATTTATTCTGTTGTATCCCAATTAAAAGAGGGAGAGAAGGATATAGAGATAGACAAAAGGCGCGCAGCAGAATTGGAGGCATTGTTATCTGGGAAAGAAGAGGAGTATAAAAGCAAACTCTCCGAATTGGAGACTACCATAAACAATAGAGATGAAGAGCATAAGAAAAATATCATCTCATTAGAGGATAAGCTGAAGGATAAGGAACAGTTAAAAACAAACCTTACTAACTTAGAGGCGCGGTTAAAAGAGAAAGAAGCATTATTCAAAAAAGAGACTGCTTCCAAGGATGAATTAGATAAAAAGATAAAAGACCTCCAGGATAAATTAGAGAAGGCAAATAAAGAACTGTCTTTAAAAACCAAGATGTATGACGGGCTTAAAGAGCAATATGATGAG
>JAHIOW010000060.1 GCA_018895075.1 Candidatus Omnitrophota bacterium
TGAAGAAATGCTATCGGAAAGCCGTGTGAGGGAAAACCTCACGCACGGTTTGATGAGGGGGTGGTGGGGACGTGAGTAAGGTTTATCTCAACGCACCACTGCTCCACTCTACAATAGTTACTTGGGGAATGGGAATAGTAATTAGTTTAGTTTGGTGTCTTTGGTGGTTCGATCCCGCAACAACAACTCCCAGATGTTTGTTAGTATCCCATATAGTGACTTTAATCATTGGTAGTCTCTTAATCTATACTTTAAGGGATAAGAAGAAATGACTAGACTTGAGGCACTTGTGGGTTTAAATATGGTGGGGGATATTGGCAGTATCAGGCTAAAGAAACTGCTTGATTACTTTGGTAAACCAGAGAGTATCTTAAAGGCGCCTGCTGAGAAATTGATGGCGATTTCGGGAATCGGCCAGCAAATAACAGACCAGATTCGCTCCCTGAAGAAAGAAGATATTGATAGAGAGATTAAGTTGGCTGCCAAGTATAATCTAAAGATTATCACCATAGACGATAAAGATTATCCGCAAAATCTAAGACAGATTTATGACCCACCCATAGTGCTTTACATTAAAGGAGAAATCAAGAGTGAGGATAGATTTAGCATTGCGATTGTGGGCTCGCGCCGCGCCTCTTTTTATGGTTTAACCAAGGCAGGGGAGTTTGCCTACAGTTTGTCCGAGCAAGGTTTTACCATTGTCTCAGGTATGGCGCGGGGCATAGATACCTATGCGCATCGCGGAGCGTTAAAGCAAGGTGGCCGGACTATTGCCGTAATGGGCAGCGGTTTTAATCACATATATCCTCCAGAAAACAGAGAAACAGCTGAAGAGATTGCCAGAAACGGCGCTGTTATCTGTGAGTTTCCTATGGATACAGAACCTTTTAAGCAGAATTTTCCCCGTCGCAATCGTGTAATCAGCGGATTAAGCTTAGGTATATTGGTTGTAGAGGCAGCCAGAAATAGCGGCGCGCTTATAACTGCTGATTTTGGCTTAGAGCAGGGCAGGGAGGTTTTTGCCTTGCCAGGTAAAGTTGACTCTCATACTTCTTTTGGCACAAATGGATTGATAAAGCAAGGGGCAAGATTAGTTTCTTCTATTGAGGATATCCTGGAAGAATTTAACATGCCTATGAGTACTGCGGGAAGGCATTCAAATTCAGATGAGGCAAAGTCCGGGCATGCCCCCAAGGCCGGCCTTACCTCTGAAGAGGCGCTTTTATATAATTCAGTATCTGAGCAGCCCGTTGCCTTAGATGAAATTGTAGAGAAACTAGATTTGAGTATTTCCAGCATATCTGATATACTTTTAAGATTACAAATAAAGAAACTTATTCGGCAGTTGCCTGGTAAGCAACTGGTAAGGATACCGGATGCGCAAAGATAAAAATTTAGTCATAGTGGAATCCCCGACAAAAGCCAAGACTATCAGCAAGATCCTGGGGGATAATTTTTCGGTTGTATCTTCTATGGGCCACCTTATTGACTTACCAAAGAAAGAACTGGGCGTAGATATCCAGAAGAGTTTCCAGCCTTCTTACGTGGTTATCCCGGGGAGACAGAAGGTATTATCCGCTTTAAAAAAAGCCTCCAAGGGCAAAGATAATATATATGTGGCTACTGACCCGGATAGAGAAGGGGAGGCAATCGGCTGGCACATCAAAGAGCAGTTTTTTAAAAAGAGAAAAGTTGTACGGGTTATCTTCCATGAGATTACATCAGGGGCAATTAAGGATTCTTTTAAAAATCCGCGCGATTTTAACCTGAATATGGTGGAGGCGCAGATTGGCCGCCGGATTTTAGATAGAATAGTAGGGTATTTCTTAAGCCCTTTACTCTGGAAGAAGCTTGCCCGCGGATTAAGCGCAGGAAGGGTGCAGTCAGTGGCCTTAAGGTTAATTATTGAAAGGGAACGGCAGATTAAGGATTTTATTCCCCAGGAGTACTGGGAGATAGAGGCGGAATTAAAGAAGAAGAAACAGGATGATAAATTTATCGCAAGATTAGAAAAGATAGAAGACAAGAAAGTAGAGATAAAAAATGAAAAAGAGGCAGACAAAATAATAGATGGTATAAAAGGCAAAGATTTTGTTGTCTCGGACATAAAAGAGAAAGAGAAAAGGCGTTTTCCTGCCCCGCCATTTATTACCTCGACCCTGCAGCAGGAGGCATTTAATAAATTAAGATTTAATGCCCGTCGGACCATGCTCATAGCACAGCAACTTTATGAAGGCGTTGATATTGGAGAGGATGCCCCCGTTGGCCTTATTACTTACATGCGCACTGATTCTACTAAGGTGGCAGCAGTAGCAATTAAGGAGGTAAGAGATCTCATCTTAAAAAAATACAGCCGGGATTATTTACCGCAGGCGCCCAATGTCTATAAGGTAAAGAAATTTGCCCAGGAGGCGCATGAGGCCATCAGGCCAACCCTGATTTCCCGTTCAGTAGAATCCCTAAATAAATTTTTAACTCCTGAACAATACAAATTATATGAACTAATCTATAACCGGTTCCTGTCCAGCCAGATGACCCCGGCGCGTTATTTAGTAACCACTGTTAGTATCCGGGCCGGGAAATATTTATTTCTCGCTTCAGGCACAATCCCTATATTTGATGGTTTCACCGTTGTCTATAATAAAGATAATCAGGAAAAAGAAGAAGAAAAAAATAAAATTCCACCCTTAGAGAAGGATGAGCTTTTAGATTTATTAAGGGTTATCCCTTCGCAGCACTTCACCAAGCCGCCCCCCAGATTCTCCGATAGTTCTTTAGTAAAGTCATTGGAAGAAAACGGTATTGGCCGGCCTTCTACTTACGCCCCTATAATCTATACCCTTATTCAGCGCGACTACGCCCGTCGGCTTAAAGGGTATTTCTATCCTACAGAACTGGGATTTAAGGTCTGCGACTTATTAGTGGAATATTTTCCCAGGATTATGGATATCAAATTTACTGCGGATATGGAAGAGGAGCTTGACCAGATTGAAGAAGGAGTATTAAATCGCCTAAAGGTGCTCCAAGATTTCTATAATCCTTTTAAGGAGAACCTTGATTTTGCGCAAGCCAATATTAAAAAAGAGATTATCCAGACCAAAGAGGTTTGTGATCAGTGCGGCAGGCCGATGGTTATAAAATGGGGTAGAAAAGGAAAATTTTTAAGCTGTTCGGGATTTCCGCAATGTAAGAGTTCCAAGTCCATTACTACCGGGGTAAAGTGTCCGGAGGCTAATTGCGGCGGAGAGCTTATTGAGCGCCGCTCAAGAAGAGGGTTTTTCTTCGGTTGTTCTAATTACCCTAAATGCAGATTTACCTCAAGAGACTTACCGGAAACCAAGGCCTAATGATGAGGCGTTACATTGAAAAATTTATACGTTATCTTGAGATTGAGAGAAATTACTCTGTTTATACTATTGTAAACTACCGGTTAGACCTGGAGGGTTTTGGAAGCTTTCTGGGTGAATCAGCGATAGAAAATGTTGATTATCTAACTTTAAGGAAGTACCTGGCATGCCTTAAAGGAAAGAATTTAAGCCCAAGGACGATTTCCCGCCGCCTCTCTACCTTAAGGTCTTTTTTTAAATTTTTAACCCGTGAAGGGTATCTTAAGACAAACCCTATACTTAGCCTTTCCAGCCCCAAACAGGAAAAACACCTCCCTGTGTTTTTAACCGAGGATGAAATAACCAGGTTAATTGAATCGGTGGCAGAGAAGAATGAACGAGGTTTGCGCGACCGGGCGATATTAGAGACATTTTACTCAACAGGAATAAGGATTTCAGAACTGGCAGGATTGAATAATGAAGATGTGGATTTTATCGGCGGCATAGTCAAGGTTAGGGGCAAAGGAAAAAAAGAGCGTATTGTCCCCATCGGTAATATAGCAATATCAGCAATAAGAGCCTACTTAGCAAAAAGAAAAAAGCAGGAGGAAACATTATTTTTAAACAAGAGCCGAAGGCGTATAAGCACAAGAGGCATAAGGAATATTGTCAAGAAATATGTACGCATTGCCAGCATAAGACAAGGGGTATCTCCCCATACCTTCAGGCACTCATTTGCCACGCACCTTTTAAACCGGGGCGCAGACTTAAGAAGCGTCCAGGAATTATTGGGGCATGTTAATCTTTCCACAACCCAGATTTATACCCATCTTACTACCGATAGATTAAAAAGTGTATATAATAAAGCGCATCCTCGAGCGTAATTTAGTTTACAATTTATAATTTGAATCCTATGTTTATCGTTTATGATCTGATATATTTAATATTAGCGGTTATTTACCTGCCTGTATTTTTATTTAAGAAGAAAATCCATCGCGGATTTCAGATGCGCCTGGGGATTCTGCCGCCGGATTTAGGATTAGACAGGCCTATCTGGCTACATGCCGTAAGCGTAGGCGAGGTAATGGCGATAAGAGGCCTTTTAGAAAAACTAAGGGTTATCTATCCTAACCGGAAGTTTGTTATCTCCACAGTGACTCCCACCGGTAATAAGGTTGCTAGAGACATGGCTGAAGATAACGATTTCATCACCTATCTCCCTTTGGATTTAAGTTTTATTGTGCGCCGCGTCATAGATAGAATTAATCCTTCGATATTTATTATTGCCGAAACAGAACTCTGGTTGAATACTATTGCTTATCTTCATAGAAAGAAGATTCCGGTTATAGTAGTAAACGGCAGGATATCAGATCGTTCTTTTGGAGGGTACCGGCGGATAAAATTTTTGTTCAAATCCCTTTTGAATAAGATTGACCTTTTCTGCGTACAGACCGATAGCGATGCCCAAAGACTGATTTCTCTGGGAGTCCTGGAAGATAAGATACGGATAACCGGGAATATGAAATTTGATAACGCGGATTACACGGATAAATACAATGCCCTTTTAAAATTAGGCGGCGAAGGGAAATTATGGGTTGCCGGCAGCACTCACGCCGGAGAAGAAGAGATTATCTTAAGTGTTTATAAAAAATTATTAAGCGCATTCTCTGATTTAAGGCTCCTGATTGCTCCCCGTCATCCTGAAAGAGTAGGGCAGGTAGAAAAATTGATTATCCAGTATAATTTTCAACCAATAAGAGTTTCTCAATTACACCTAACACCTAACACCGATAACTTAAAACCCATCTTTATATTAGACACTATCGGCCAACTCTTATCTTTTTATGCGCTTTCAGATATTGTTTTTGTAGGAGGGAGCTTGGTGAAAAAGGGCGGCCACAATATCTTAGAGCCGGCAGGCATAGGCAAGCCCATTTTATTTGGGCCTTATATGTTTAACTTCCGCGATATCGCGGATTTATTCCTTAGGGCTAAGGCGGCGATGTTAGTCCGTAATCAGCAAGATTTAGAGGCAGGTATAAGGTATTTATTGAACAATCCTGCTCGGATGGTAGAATTAAGCCAGCAGGCAAAGGAACTTATCTTACAAAATCAAGGCGCAACCAACAGGAATGTTAATCTGATAAGAGAATGTTTAAAGGGATAGTATATATAGCCATCGCTCTTGTCTTCTTGATGGGGTATATTAAATATATAGAACTTTGCTGTATATTTTTTCCGGTAAAAGAGGTAGAGTTTACCCCGGCATTTATAGGTCTTGCCTTTGAAGATGTCTACATAGAGACGAGGGATAATATTAAGATAAATAGCTGGTTTATCCCCCATTCTAATGCAAGATACACCATTCTCTTTTTTCATGGAAATGCCGGCAATATCGCGGATAGGCTGGATAAGATAGGGCTGCTTAACCACATCGGGCTAAATTTACTTATAATTGATTATAGGGGATTTGGGAGGAGCCAGGGCAGGCCTTCTGAAGGCGGTTTATATCTGGATGCCAGGGCAGCGTATGATTATTTAGTAAATGAACGCAAGATTAAACCTCAAGATATTATATTGTATGGAGAATCCCTGGGTGGCGCAGTAGCTATAAATCTTGCCTCTGAACTCAAAGCTAGGCCATGCATATTAGAAGGGACATTTTCCAGGGGCAGGGATATGGCCAAGAAAATGTACCCCTTTTTACCGGCATTGCTTTTCCCTGATATATTTGATTCTCTGGAAAAGATTAAAGGAGTCCAGGGGGCCAAGTTATTTATTCATAGCCAGGACGATGAAATAGTCCCTATTAATTTAGCCAGGAAGCTTTTTAATGCCGGCACAGAGCCCAAGTATTTTGTAGAGATAAACGGTGGACACAATGAGGGCTTTTTAGATTCTCAGGAAAGATATAGTTCTACTATCACCTCATTTATAGGGCAACTTTAAATTGGGGACGGTTCTACTAACTCAATAATTCGGTAATACTTTCTAAGGAGATTAGGGGATTAGGATTTGGAGATTAGGGTATTAGGAGATTGGGCACAACTGCTTATAAATAATAAATCTTTTATCCCTGATATCCCAATTACCCAATAACCAAACCCTGATATCCCAATTACCCAATAACCTTAAAGGAGAAGATGTCTTTGAAGAAGGTTTCTTTTCTCGCAGCTTCTATCTTAATATTCCTGGTAATTTGCATTCCTGCATATGCCCAAGAGGATACCTCGCGGCTCGGCAAATTACTGTTCTTTCATTCTCCGACCTGTCAA
>JAHIOW010000061.1 GCA_018895075.1 Candidatus Omnitrophota bacterium
ATATAACTGACGATACGCGTATCAAAGCAACATTACCTACTATAAGATATATTTTAGAGAAGAGCGCTAAAAAGGTGGTATTGATGAGCCATCTCGGCAGGCCTGATGGCAAGGCGGTTGCCAAATACAGCCTTAAGCCAGTGGCGCAAAGATTAAGTCAGCTCTTAAGTGAGCCGGTGAAGTTTCTCAATGACTGCGTGGGGGATGAGATTAAAAAGGAAATCCAATCGTGTGAAGAGAGGGTTATTCTTTTAGAAAACCTGAGATTTCATGCCGAAGAGGAAGCAAATGATACTAATTTTGCCCAGCAACTTGCCTCTCTAGCTGATATCTTTGTTAATGATGCCTTTGGAACTGCACACCGGGCACATGCTTCTACTGAAGGCGTGGCGCATCACCTTAAGGCAGCAGCAGGTTTTCTGATAGAGAAGGAGATTCAGTATCTAGGTAATGCGATCCAGAACCCCCAGAGGCCATTTATGATTATCTTAGGAGGGGCGAAGGTCTCGGATAAGATAGGGGTTATTGAAAACCTGCTTCCCAAGTGTGATGCTATCTTAATCGGTGGCGGAATGGCCTATACATTTTTGAAGGCACAAGGAAAGACGATAGGAAGCTCAAAACTTGAAAAGGATAAAGTTGATTTAGCCAAGAATATTTTAGGAAAAGCCCTCTCCAGCAAGAAAGATATTGTATTGCCCATAGATAATTTGGTTGTGGATAAAATCGAACCAAATGCCCAGCCAGAAATTGTAGGTGAAAATATCCCCGAGGGAAAGATTGCTGTAGATATAGGCCCAAAGACCGTTACTTTATTTAAAGAAAAATTAAAGCCTGCTAAGACTGTAGTCTGGAATGGGCCTTTGGGGATATTTGAGATGGACGCATTTAGTAAAGGCACAGAGGAGATTGCAAGGTTTATTAGCGCACTCAAGGCCACTACTATAATTGGTGGGGGGGATACCGCTAGCGCAGTGGCTAAATTCAAGTTAGAGGATAAAATGACGCATATCTCTACCGGTGGCGGGGCGAGTCTAGAATTTTTAGAAGGTAAAGCCTTGCCCGGGATAGCGGCCCTTTCAGATAGATGAGATGAGAAAGACTATAATCGCTGGTAACTGGAAGATGTATAAGAGTATTGTTGAGGCCATAGAATTAGCTAATGGCCTAAAAAGACAGCTTTTTGATTTAGACAGCCAGGATATTGATATTGTCTTATGTCCGCCTTTTACTGCTCTTAGTGAGGTTGCGGAGGTGATGCAGGGTACAAATATCCAGCTGGGTGCCCAGGATATGTATTGGCAGGATGAGGGCGCTTTCACTGGCGAGATTTCTCCCTTGATGCTTAAGGATACTGGTTGCAGATTTGTAATTATTGGGCATTCCGAACGCAGGCAATATTTTGGCGAGACTAACGAATCGGTAAATAAAAAGATAAAGGCAGCCTTAAGGCATGGCCTCATATCCATTGTTTGCGTAGGAGAGACGCTGGATGAAAGAGAAAAAGACAGGACCTTTGAGGTCTTAGATGACCACATCCAAAATGGGCTTAAAGATATTAACGATGAGGACATATTAAAGGTTGTTATTGCCTATGAGCCGGTTTGGGCCATTGGCACAGGAAAGACTGCGACATTTGCTCAAGCCCAGGAGGCCCAAAAATATATTCGCGATTTACTGATAAAGATGTATAATAAGGGTATAGCTGATATTGTCAGAATCCAGTATGGAGGCAGCGTAAAGCCGGAAAATATTACTGAACTCCTGAGTCAGCCAGATGTCGATGGCGCCCTGGTGGGAGGGGCAAGCCTTGAGATGATTTCTTTTTCCGAGATTGTTAAGAAAGCAATAGAGGTGAGAAAATAATGGGATTCTTAATTGTGATACATGTTATTGCCTGCGCGTTATTGATTATTATTATTTTAGTGCAGAGAGGAAGAGGCGGAGGCCTGGTAGAAAGTTTTTCCGGCGTAGAATCGATGTTTGGGACCAAGACCAACGCATTCTTGAACCGCACCACTACTGTGCTTGCCACCCTGTTTTTTATCAGTTGTTTAACCCTGGCATTCTTATCCTCAAGGCAGAGTAAGTCTTTGATGAGAGATGTTAAATCTAAAGAAACAGTACAGCAGGTAGTACCTGAAGAAGAACAAACACAGGAACCTACAGCACAACCAGAAACACAGGAAGTGCCCGGGCTCGAATAATTCCAGTTGTAAGTTGCCACCTGCTTAAAACTACCAGTAAAACTGGTAGTTTTTTATTATATGAATAAAAAACTATTCTGGATTTTTACCTTAAGCAGCGCCGTCTACTTTACGCAAGGCATTGAAGGCCTTCCTTCCCAGGGTTTATTCTACTACCTCAAAGAGACCCTGCATTTTCCTGCGGAAAAAATAATGCTTATCTCAAGCATCACCATTTCTGCATGGTTAGTCAAACCGGTTATAGGTTATATCATCGATAATTTTTTAAATAAAAAGGCCTGGATTTTCCTTGCCCTGTTGGCTGACATAATCCTAGTCTTATTTTTAGGATTAATCTCCTTACCGCTTGTTCTCCTTATTTCCATGATCGTACTTAATTCCACCAACACTGCCTTCCGGGATGTAGCCGTAGACGGGATTATGTGTATAGAAGGAAAGAAGTACAATGCTACAGGTAGAATCCAGAGTATCCAGTGGATAGCTATTTCCGTAGCCGGGTTACTGACGGGAATAGGAGGGGGCTACATTGCCGAAAAATGGGGATACCAGGCAGCCTTCTTAGCCCTCATTCCGATTTATCTGCTCGTAGCCATCCCCGCTTATTTTTACAAAGAGGAAACCCCGCAAAATAAAACCCCCACCACTTTATTCTCGGATTTAAAGAAATTATTTGCCCATAAGCAATTACTCATTGTGGGGCTGTTTATATTTCTCTATAAGTATTCCCCCTCATTCGGGACCCCGCTTTTCTTTATCCAGAGGGATAGCTTTAAATGGGGAAAGGTCTGGATCGGGGCCTTGGGAACAATCAGCACGGCCTTTGGAATTATCGGCTCAATAATTTATTATAAAGTCAGCCAGAGGATAAACATCAAGAAGTGGCTCTTCTTCTCCGTATTTTTAGGCGCAGTAACCACCTTAAGCTACCTTTATTATACGCCCGCAACCGCGATTATCTATGAAGTGGTGTATGGCCTGGTAGGGATGTTTATATTTATCATGGTCATGGACTTTATGGCCAGGAGCACGATTAAAGGTTTAGAGGCCACTTCTTTTGCCCTGCTTTGCAGCATCAGTAACCTTGCCTTGGTAACGAGTAATTTATCCGGCGCCTTTTTCTTACCCATTATCGGCCTCAAATGGCTTATAGTTATATCCTCCTTAACCAGCTTCCTCTGCCTGCCCTTAATTAACAAGATAGAATAAAAGGGACTGTCCCCGCAGGGGACTGTCCCTGATTTATTTTTTAGTGAGTCCTGTCTTGGGATTGAGAATAGAAGTATTGCTTTTTTGGTTTTTAGAGATATAATATCTGTTATGAAAAAGAAGAAGATTGAATGCCACAAATGCAAGACCCAAAGCAAGTGCTGCAGTTTTGGCGCCTGGGTAGATTTAGAAGAGGCAAAGAAGATACTGGCGCTCGGGATAAAGGGCGGAGATTTCTTTCATCTGGAAGGAGACGATATTTGTCCATCCGGATACAGGGTCGGCACGAGCTATGAGAATGAGCCATGCTCATTTATTACCCGTGAGGGCCTCTGCGCCATTCATAAGATTGACTATAACCTGAAACCCGCCTTCTGTAAGGAGTTCCCCTACGAAAACGGAAAGCTATCCAGTTTTGCCAAGCAGCTGTGCGTTATAGTCAAAGCCAGGCACAAGCAAAAATCCCGGCGTGCTTCTAAATAATCACCCTGTCACTAGAATAAATTACTACTTGAAGTGCTAAATTGTTCGTAGTATAATCCCCCCATATGTTAAAGATACTTGAGCCGTATATACTTACATTTATCCCGATATTTGTAGCCGTGGATGCCATCGGTAATGTTCCTTTATTCCTCTCGTTGGTAGAAGGAGTTAGTAAGAAAGCAAGGAAGAAGGCGATTATCGATTCCATTGCTACCGCTACCATAATCGCGATTTCATTTGTTTTTGTTGGAAAATTGGTGTTGAGATTTTTGGGGATTACTATATCTGATTTTCAGATTGCCGGCGGAGCGCTTTTATTTATTATCTCTGCGCGCCTGCTTCTGCCGGGCGCTGCTAAGACCCTTTTCTCTGACAAGCATGATAAGGAAGTGGGTATCTTTCCTTTAGGCACGCCTTTAATTACCGGACCGGCTGTTTTAACTACCACCCTTATTATGCTTAATACCTATGGACTCGCGCCTACATTTGTATCTTTGATTTTGAATATGTTTGTGGTTTGGCTGTCGCTGGTAAAAGCTGATTTTATTATCGGGTTAATCGGTTCAAGCGGCAGCCGGGCGATTTCAAAAATTATGTATATATTGCTTGCGGCTATAGCGGTAATGATGGTCAGGAGCGGTTTAACAGGGCTGTTTCTAAAATGATTCCCGTTACAAACTATTATGTAACGGGGGATAGAAAGGGGTTTGTAACGGGATGATGCGCAAAGTTTTAACCTTCATCATGGCTGGCGGCAAAGGCGAGCGGCTATACCCTTTGACTAAAGACAGGACTAAGCCGGCAGTGCCTTTTGGCGGGATTTACAGAATTATTGATTTTACTTTAAGCAATTGTATTAATTCTGGGTTGCGTAAGATTTATCTCCTTACCCAGTATAAATCCGCATCTTTACAAAGGCATATACGCCTGGGCTGGAATATTCTGCCTTCCGAGTTGGGACAATTCATTGAATTATTGCCTGCGCAGCAGAGGGTAGGTGATTCTTGGTATTTAGGCACAGCAGATGCTATTTATCAAAATCTCTATACCTTGGAAGACGATCCCGCCGAGGAAATCCTGATATTAGCCGGAGACCACATTTACAAGATGAACTATTCTACGATGATAGATTTCCATAGGCAAAAAGAGGCAGATTTTACTGTAGCCGTGATTGAGTTGGATAAAGATACATCCAGGGATGTGGGTGTGGTTGAGGTGGATGATTCAGGCAATGTAAGGGGGTTTGCGGAAAAACCTTCTACTCCCAAAGTAATTTCTTCTGGAGCGGATAAGATATACGCCTCAATGGGGATATACGTTTTTAGGCATGGGATTATTAAGGAGGAATTACACCAAGATGCTAAAAATTCCCGTTCCACGCATGATTTCGGTAAAGATATCATCCCGCAGCTGCTTAAAAAGGGATTCAAGGTAGTAGCATTTAATTTTACTGCTCAGAATAAGAAAAAGTTAGGATACTGGCGCGATATCGGGACCATAGATGCATATTATGAGGCAAATATGGATTTAGTTCAGAATGAACCCGTATTTAATCTTTATGATAAAAACTGGCCTATCAGGACTTATGAGGGCCAATTTCCGCCCGCCAAGACCCTTTTTTCTGGACAGGAAAATGGCAACCAGACAGGTTCGGTGTTTGATTCGTTGATTTCCGGCGGCTGTATTATTAACGCAGGAAAGATACAGCGCTGTATACTTTCTCCTAATGTAAGGATTGATAGCTATGCCGAGGTGATTGAGTCTATACTTATGGAAGGCGTTAATGTGGGCAGGAGCGCTAAGATAAAAGGGGCGATAATTGATAAAGACGTCAATATTCCGGAAGGCGTGGTTATCGGCTATAATTTAAAAGATGATCAGAAGAGATTCTATGTTACTGAATCCGGTATTGTGGTAGTAGCCAAAGGAACAGAGATAAAATAGCAAGGGCAAGGGACAGTCCCCTTCGGGGACAGTCCCTTGTAAGGAATAGATGATTAGAAAAGCCAGAATAGAAGATATAAAGCAAATTCAGAATCTGATTAATTTTTTTGCCAAGCAGGATTTGATGTTGCCGCGCTCTTTAAATGAACTCTACGAAAACATAAGAGACTTTTGGGTATGCCAAGAGAATAAAAGAATCGTAGGCTGTTGTGCCCTACATATCTGTTGGGACGATTTGGCAGAGATTAAGTCTCTTGCCGTAGTAAAACAGCGACAGAGAAAAGGGTTAGGGGCAGAATTGGTGATAGCGAGTCTCTCTGAAGCAAAACAACTGGGGGCAAAGAAGGTATTTGTGCTTACCTACGGGCCAGAGATTTTTAAAAGATTTGGTTTTAAAAGAGTCAGGCATTCTCAACTGCCGCATAAAATCTGGGCAGAATGTATTAATTGCCCTAAATTTCCTAATTGCCAAGAGATTGCCATGTTCAGGCAATTAAAATAGGGAGGTAATAATGGATTATTTATTGACTGATGAGCAGAAGATGGTTCGGGAATTGGCGCACAAGATTGCCGAGGAAAAGATCAGGCCCGTAGCCAGCCAATATGACCAGACAGAGGAGTATCCCTGGGGGATTATAAAAATTATTGCTGACGCCGGCCTATTCGGCTTATTTATACCCGAAGAATACGGCGGGATGGGTATGAATGTATTTAGCTTATGCCTGGCCACTGAAGAGTTATCGCAGGCCTGTGGAGGCATAGCGGTATGCTATGCTGCCTCTGCCTTAGGCACATTTCCCATCGTGCTTTTTGGCAATGAAGAACAAAAAAAGAAATATCTGCCGGATTTAGCCAGCGGTAAAAAAATAGCTGCCTTTGGAGTTACCGAACCTGAGGCAGGTTCAGATGCCTCAGGTATTAAGACCACTGCCAAAAAGCAAGGCGACTATTATATTCTGAACGGCCTCAAGCATTTTATCACTAACGGTGGCGATGCGCATATTTATGTGGTTATTGTCATGACCGATAAAACTAAGGGCGCCAGAGGCGCCTCGGCATTTATCGTAGAAAAAGATACACCCGGGTTTACCTTTGGGAAAAAAGAGGATAAATTGGGGATACGCGCTTCATCAACGCGGGAACTGATATTTACTGACTGCAAAATCCCCAAGGAAAACCTGCTTTCTAAAGAGGGTACGGGGTTTATTGTGACCATGAAGACATTTGATATATCGCGGCCGGGCGTAGCCGCCCAGGCATTAGGGATTGCCCAAGGCGCCTTGGATTTAGCAGTAAAGTACGCCAAAGAAAGGCAGCAGTTTGGAAAGTCAATATCCAGTTTTCAGGGTATACAATGGATGCTTGCCGATATGGCTACAGAAGTAGAAGCGGCAAGGGCCCTGGTTTATTCCTGCGCCAAAGAGATAGATGCGGGAGCCCGTGATGTGGCCAAGGATTCAGCCATGGCCAAGATGTATGCCTCCGATGTAGCCATGAAGGTTACCACTGATGCCATCCAGATATTCGGCGGGTATGGCTATATGAAAGATTACCCTATAGAGAAATATATGCGCGATGCCAAGATTACCCAAATATACGAAGGTACAAACCAGATTCAACGTAATATTATTGCCTTAAAGTTAATCAAAGAAATGGCAAAATAATAAAATGAATATAATCGTTTGTATAAAACAGGTTCCTGAGACAACCGAGGTAAGGATTAATCCCGAGACCAACACCTTAATCCGCGAGGGGGTTAAATCCATAATTAATCCTTTTGATATGTATGCCCTAGAAGAAGGCCTGCGCCTGAAAGAAAAATTCGGCGGCAAAGTTACTGTTATTACTATGGGTCCCCCTCAGGCAGAGCAGGCTTTGCGAGAGGCGATATCAATGGGCACAGATGAAGCGATATTAATCTCTGACCGTGCCTTTGCCGGAAGCGATACCTGGGCAACCGGATATATATTATCCAGCGCGATAAAAAAGCTCGGTATTTATGATTTGATACTTTGCGGTAAGCAGGCCTCTGACGGTGATACTGCGCAGGTAGGCCCGGGAATATCCGCACACCTGGATATCCCGCAGGTTACCTATGTGAAAAAGATAGAAGAAGTGAAAGATAATTCGCTGCGCGTAGAAAGGATGATGGAAGAGGGTTTTGAGGTTATCCAGACGCCGCTACCGGCAGTACTTACCGTGGTAAAAGAAATAAATGAACCGCGCCTGCCTTCTTTAAGGGGAATGATGCGCGCAAAACAGGCCAAGATTATGGTCTGGGGCCAAAAAGAACTTAATCTGGACCCGCAAAGAATAGGACTGTGCGGCTCGCCAACGCAGGTAATAAAAATCTTTACCCCCGCTCAAAGAACTGCAGGGCAGATACTCAGAGGCGAAATCTCGGAAATGGTAACCGAATTAGTAGGCTTATTAAAGGACGAGGTTTATTAATTATGGCTATTGAGATTATTATTGCAAAATGCACTGGTTGCTCATTATGTGTTAAGGCCTGTCCTTTTACTGCTATTGCCATCGTTGATAAAAAGGCAGTAATTGATTTAGATAAGTGTAATCTCTGCGCTGCCTGCGTGCCAGTGTGTAAACCCAAGGCGATACTGCTTAGGAAACCAGAGCCAGTATCTAGGCCTACCGATATTAAAGATTATAAGGGTATCTGGGTATTTATTGAGCAGAAAAAAGGAAAGGTCCAGTCTGTTTCCTATGAACTCTTAGGTAAGGCGCAGGAATTAGCCAAAAAACTTCAATGCCAGGTAAGCGGCGTCTTAATCGGCAATGATGTGGACAGCCAACTGGATGATTTAATCTCTCAGGGTGCGGACAATATTTATCTAGTCCAGGCGCCGCAATTAACCGATTTTCAGGATGAGCCTTATACCAACATATTGGTTAAGTTAATCCAGAAATATAAGCCTGAGATTCTACTCTGCGGTGCAACTGCGATTGGAAGGTCATTAATTTCACGCGTAGCAGTTATAATCAAAGCTGGCCTGACCGCAGATTGTACTGGGTTGGATATTGACCCTAAAGAAAAGATACTCCTGCAGACCCGTCCGGCATTCGGCGGTAATATTATGGCTACTATCATCAGCCCCAATTACCGTCCGCAAATGGCAACTGTAAGGCATAAAGTTATGCAGCCGTTGTCTCCAGATAAACAGCGCAAGGGTGAGATTATCAAAGAAAGCTTTGAAAGTTCCCTGTATGCCTCACGCACAAAGCTGCTGGATATAGTAGAAGAGATAGAGGCGCTGGTAAATCTAGCCGAAGCAGATATAATTGTCTCCGGTGGACGCGGCATGGGGGGACCTGAGAATTTCAAAATATTAAAGGAACTTGCCCATGTATTAGGCGCTGCGGTTGGCGCATCGCGCGCCGCAGTAGATTCAGGATGGATGCCTTATTCGCATCAGGTAGGCCAGACCGGCAGGACCGTTGCTCCCAAAATATATATTGCCTGCGGTATATCCGGCCAGATTCAACACCTGGTAGGAATGCAGTCTTCCAGGATTATTGTGGCTATCAACAAAGACCCCGATGCCCCTATTTTTAAAGTCGCCACTTATGGTATAGTTGCAGACCTTTTTGGAGTCATCCCTGCCTTAACACAGAAGTTCAGAGAAGTCTTCCGGAAATGAAGAAGTTGATAGTATTGTTTATAGAGTTTGCCTTGATTATCGGCTTGGTGATTGGCATTTACCTGAACAATCTTTCTAAAAAAGTAGATTATTCTTATCATTATACTAAACCGTTACTGAGAACCCGGCTTAATCTGTCCGACACTGAATTAAAAAAAGAAATTATTTTTTTCCTGGCCAAGGACTTAGGGTTATATCAGGGTAATTTTGAGATTCTGGATGTAGTGTTTTTATATACTGGCGAAATTGCAGGCGCAGATTATATCCTGGTTACCTTAAAGGCCCCTGACGGAAGGTTATGCCAGATTACTGTTTCCAGGATATCCCTTCCTTTCGCCAGGTGGGAGCTCAACCCCAAGACCTTCAGCGTCATAGAACCCCTAACAACTATCCTGGAATCAAAAGTAGAAGTTCCTCGATGGATGCAGGATTTAGGCGTGACTGATGAGCAACTCCAGAATTATTATACAAAACATCCTGAGTTGGTCGTAAAAGGAGAATACGCATTTTTTGATGAGGAGACAGGTAGTTATAACTTGCCTGCGGATTGGTATCAGGCAGTGTTCAATTTAGTGACAGGGAAAGATAAGATAATACGCTTGATTCCTGACAAAGGAGAGAGGCTTCAAGCAGATACTGTTAATTTCTACTGGAAGGCTGATTATCCCAGCGAATACTTAGGCTTGGGCTATCGAGGATACCTTTATCAGAAGATAGAAGAGAGTAAAAGTAAGTAAGGATAAATAAGAGTAAGTAAAAAGAAGTAAAACGCCCCAAATAAAACTGCCTACCCAAACTCCTTTATATTACCTCCCCCCTACACAAGCTTTGCATATATTGATAATAAAAAGCATTAAAACAATACTTTTTACATATATATGTTAAAGAATGTAAAGATTTTCCTTGACAAATCTCACTCTTTTATTTATAATCTAATCATATCACTAACCTTTCAACTGATATGAGGTGAACAGATTATTATGTTAAACACAGCGTCGCTGATGACTATTGATGATTTAGCTGGTTATCTTAAGGTAAGTAGGCGCACTATTTATGAGTGGCTCAAAAATAATAAGATCCCGGCGCTTAAACTTGTAGGGCAATGGAGGTTTAAAAAGGAAAAGATCGATGCCTGGTTAGAAAAAAGGACAACCTTAG
>JAHIOW010000062.1 GCA_018895075.1 Candidatus Omnitrophota bacterium
TACCATTCATCATCGCTCTGGCAAATTCCTTCTGGTACTCGGAATTAAGGAGATACCAGTTATCCTTCGGATGCATCATAAATGCTGTCTCAACCAGAATACTGGGGACCTGCGGACGCCTTAATACGGCAAGATTTTGGGGTCAGTTATTTTGTTTTTTCTTTTTGTGTAGAGAGATCAATTTCTTTAATCGCATCTCCGTAAATAATTGATAGTGTAATATTTTAGTAGGTGTTTTAAGGAAATCTCTGGTTAAGATATAGTGGAATACTTTTAAAGATGTTAGTTTTTGCAAAAGCTATGAGCTATGATATAATTTACTAGACTATAATTTAAAAGGTATATATGAAAAAAATAATCTTTATTTTAGCTACCATAGTTATAATTAGCATTTTTATTTTTTATATAATTTACAGTCCCGATTCCCCAAAAGAGGATTTTATGTTTGATTATAATGTCAATCCAGAAGAAATTCATTCAGCCAAGGATTTTTCGTTAGCCATCTTTTTCATGCTTGTAGATAAAAAAGAAAATCTTTTTATTTCCCCCTATGGTATCCACAGCGCCCTTTCTATGGCCTACGCAGGAGCAGATGGAGAGACAAAAGAAGAAATGGCTAATGTTCTAGGAATCTCTGAAATAGAACTGGAAGATTTTAAAAAATCTTCTTTGGAATTAAAAAGACATCTGGAACAGGCAACCAAGGAAACAAAAGTTTCTATAGCCAATGCTCTTTTTTTAAAGGACAATTACCCCTTTTTAGAAAATTTTAAAAAGGATGCTGAAGAATATTTTGAGGCAAAAATTGATTATCTCCCCGAAACAGGTAAGCCAATAAACGAATGGGTTAAAGAAAAAACCAATAATAAAATAAAAGATATAATTGATTCTGGTCCAATAGATGAGATGACGATTTCTATCCTTTTAAATGCGATCCATTTTAAGGCGCCTTGGGCAAATGAATTTGAAAAAGGTAAAACTAGTAAAAGGGTCTTTTATGGCAATAGGGAAATGAATGTTGATATGATGGAAAGAGAAGGTTATTATAAACATTTGATCAGAGAAGACCTAAAAGCAGTAACTATCAATTATAAAAGTGAGTTTGATAGTAAGGGTAGTTATAGCTTTCATGCATTTATGCCCGAAAAAGGTCTAGCAGAATTTTACCAGAATTTTGACATAGAGACATTTAACCAGCTTAAGGAAGAGATGGAAAACGATGAAATAATTTTACGAGCTCCAAAATTTAAAATGGAGAGTAATTTGTCTTTAGTAAATATATTAGAGGAAATGGGGATGGAGAAAGCTTTTGACATGAGAGAAGCAAACTTTTCAAATATGGTAGATATAGAAAAAACAGAAAATATCTTTATTGATGAAATTATTCATAAGACATTCATTGAAATTGACGAAGAAGGAACGGAAGCAGCTGCAGCAACCGTTATGATGATGGAATCGGAGTCAATTTCTGAGCCAGGAAGAAAACCAAAGATTCTGGAACTCAACAAGCCCTTCCTTTTCATTATTGAAGAAGTGGAAACGGAAACCATTCTTTTCATAGGACATCTTGTAGATCCCTCTTAGTCATGTTCGAGACTTTTTTTCTGATATGGCATTAATATTATTGTTTTTAAACTTTCCAATAAAAATAGCCATCCCAAAAAACATAGTGTGTTTCAGAATGGCTATCCAGTACATCTTCTTTTTGTCCATTTAAATATATTTAAACAGTGCAACTTGATTTTATTTCTTAATATATTTTGATATTATCTAAAAGAATTGCTGTATCGTAAATTTCATCTCCTAGATCCTCAGCTTCAAACTTTATAGTTACTGTGTTTCCCTGGAATGCTGATATATCACATTGAAAAGTTTGCCAACCGTTCATCCAAACATCTCCCCTATCAAAAATAATATCTGGTGATAAATAGATCAAATCTCCTCCATACTCCTGGGTAGCTCCAAAGTCTGCGGCAATACTATCTACGGTTTTATAAAGTAAGGTTGTAGTTGAAGAGTCGTCTACTTTGGTAAGAGTCACTTTAAATGGATCCTGATATATTGAGCCAATCCATTCCAAGAACTCCTCGGAGAGATAATTCCAATCAAACTGCAAGGCTGTATCATTATTTCCTACAGTGAATGTCTGAAATATAGCACCATATTTTTCAGTATATCCTAATCCGGTGGAAATAATAGCCATTTTGGTCCCCTCAGTGGGCTTTAAGAAGGCGAGAGCAGGAATAACTCTTCCATCACCCTCTTTTTTCCAATTCAGGAAGTCATCTTCAAAACTACCATTGGAAAAGGGTGTAAATACTGGTATTTTTACATTATCTTTACCGAATATTTCCCAGCCTGATCTTGGAACATATGCCTCTCCGGTTGTTTTGCCACCAATAAGACCTTCTAATACTTCAGTTGTACACTCTATGGCATTTGGACGTGTATGGGTGCCACTATGACCATAATAGGTAGCCGCCCCAATTGAGTCAAAAGCATTATAAAAATTTTCATTTCCATTATAACATGAATTGTTAAAAACAATTGAATTGGGTAATTTCCCTATAAAATTACTGGTATTGAACCAATCTACAGTTACGCCTAATCTATCTTCATATACCTCTACTAGACCAAACCATTTCCATGATACAGCAAGATGTTTACTAATATAGACTTCTCGTGGTTTTTTACTCATTTCTTTTGAATATATATTCTTGTTAGTTTCATTTGCTTCTAAACCCGTTGCAAATGTTGAACCACTGCCATGGGTATGTATGATTACTAGGCCGTACTCAACCATGGTCCTAAGCGTTTCAATATCTGCCTGATAATCTCTGTATATTTCAATATTAAAATCAATACCAGAATTATCTAATAATTGTTGATAGTGACTTCCAACATCAATATTCCATTTTGTCCAAAATGTATAAAAAGGATCATATACAAGTACATCCTGATTACCTATATATTCAAATCCTGCGACATCTTTGGAGCTCAAGTAATCATCAACACCTTTAGATAAGCTATCGCTAAAACCATCCCCTCCTGTAGTCTGGTTTTCCAGCGGTATTGGGATATATTCTGCTTCTCTATTTTTGGTACTTGATAAATTTGAACCTTCCTGTGCTATCGAAAGGTTCTCTCCTTCCAGCGGTTCTTCTTCATCTAAATTAATTAATTGAATCTCCATCAATACACCGGTATCAAAGGTAATCTTGATAGTGTTACCAAATATTTCACAGCTTTCCACATAAGTTAGTTCAGCCAAATAATCACTTAACATCTGTATAACTGCCTCTAGATTGGATGGAGGGGATTGCATAATCTCAATAACCTTTTGTTCTGCGAGGTCAGATAATTCATCAGTATCTTTAATAATTTTTTCACTAACATCTTCAACTACACTTAAACTGAATTCAACAGAATATTGCTGATTATCAGATGTGGTTACAACAATCTTCAAGGGGATATCTTTAGAATGTTCTTCATAGAATTCAATGATATTTGAATAAGTTCTATCTCCTTTGATTTCATCCCCATGATTGTCTAGATCACCATCATCAAACATTTCATCTAATAGAACCCAACTAGTATTTCCGTCCTTCTTAAACAATTTTACTGGAGATTCACTCGCTAAATCATCTGGTTCTTTATTCACTAAAATATGAAACCGTACATCTGTCGATTCTAGTGTGAAAATAGTATCAGGGATACATTGAGGATCTCCCAGCCATTCAGGTTCGGAGACTCCTTCACTAAAATTGGCCTGGATAGTGTGGTTTTGCTTTACGTTTTCGAAGGTGTATTCCTCGACTGCTCCTACTGAACTTCCATCTACCAAGACATTAGTTATCTGATAACCAGTATCTGGGGTAACGGTAAATGATATATCTGAACCCTGATTTACAGTTACAATCCCTGATGGACTTATAGAACCCCCAGGACCAGCAGAAGCAGTAATAGTATAGGTCTTTGGTGGAGTAGATGGAGTAGGAGTATATCCTGGTCCTTCTGCCTCAATTACTTCAATAACAAAGCTTTGGGTAGCAGATTTTTTTCCATCACTTACCTCTACAGTTACATTGTGATCTCCAATTTGAGCAGAAGTTGGTGTCCAATTAATTAAGCCACTTGTGGAATCAATAGTCATACCACTAGGATTGGTAGTTAAAGAATAAGTCAGGGTATCTCCATCAAGGTCAGTGGCATCTACATCGTAAGTATATAGTTCATCTACCGTTGCAGTAGTAATTTGAGTTGATGTTATAGTAGGAGCTTGATTTGTAGGGGGGAATAAAAAACATCCCGAAAATAAAGTCAAGAACAATAATAAGGATAGCAAAATTAATACTTTTTTATTGATTATTTTTTCCATTTAAAAATATACCTCCTGAATTAAAGATTTTTACTTTTAAAAAACTTAATATTCTTTGAATCATATAATCACCTCTCTATAAATTTTATATTTATATTATAAATATCTACTGTTATATGATTGTATTATTCTCCTTTATATATTGATATTTTATTTTAAATCATACAAATTGGCTAAACAAGCCATGAATTCTACCAAAGGTTAATTTTATTATCAGGTTGGAGATGATATTTTTAGTAGATATCTTATTAGTAGTGCTTCGGTTATTTCTTGGAATAGTTTTTCAAAGGCAGTTTTTAAGCAGGTAGATGATAAGATTTTTTGAGTGATTTTATGCTTGATAAATATAATAATAAGAGAAATGTGGGTCCATAGTTAAAATAAAAACTGCCAATCTTTATTTAATTAAAAAGTCGGCAGTCTGGCAGTCCTGTCACTAAAAGTGATTTAGACCCATAACTTTGTGGCCTATCCTTTGGGATAGTTTACCTTTCTCGACTTTTCTGAATTATATTTCGATACTTCACCTCTAATTGACAAAGTTAAAACTAATAACGTTAGGATAGAATA
>JAHIOW010000063.1 GCA_018895075.1 Candidatus Omnitrophota bacterium
TAATAGACGTAAGGGGTGGGGAAATCTTCCGCCGTAGGCGGATCCGCCTTCGGCGGAAACAGGAAATTTTGGAGGTAGGTAACTTGGTAGGATTTCTTCAGGGACAGTCCCCTTTGGCGATTTGTTAAAACACAGGGCGGGGACAGTCCCTTTAATGCAAAAATAATTCTGAGCCTGTTTTTCCTGTTTCTATTCTAACCGGAAAACTGTTTCCATCCTAAAGCAGAAACAGTTAAGTACTAGTATTTTTTTATCTTGATATTTTCAATATTTTATACCTTAAAACCCCTGCCGGAATCTTAATCTCAACTATCTCATTTTCTCTATGCCCTAATAAGTCATTACCTATCGGAGAAGAGATAGAAATCTTTCTCTGAGCATAGTCTGCTTCTATTTCAGAAACTAAAGTGTATTCAAATTCTTCCTCAGAATCCAGGTCTCTAAGTCTAACCGTTGCGCCAATGAGCACTTCATCTTTAGGGATATTTTCATCATCGAGAATACGCCCCCGGCTTAATTTTTCTTCTAATTCGAAGATTTTTTTCTCGTTGAAACCCTGGGCATCTTTAGCGGCATCGTATTCTGCGTTTTCGCTAATATCCCCGTGCGCCCTGGCCTCTCCTATTGCCTTGGATAATTCCCTGCGTTTAGCTCCCTTTAAATACGCCAGCTTTTCTGCCAGCTTTCTATGCCCGTTTTTTGTTAAATATATCTCATCCATATTTTTCACCTCATAAAACAAGACGCTTTGTGGGCTACTCCGCTGTTTCTGATCCATTCGGGAAACCGGGGCCGGACTTATTCAAAAATAATTCTGACCCTTATAATAAATGACAACCTAAATGACAACTAAAATGACAACTAATTTTTGGGGCCCAGAGGAGTCTCCTTTGGCAACTCCTTAAGACAGGGCGGGGACAGTCCCTTTTAATACTAATTATTTTACTGCGGTTTGGTGGGGTGGTCAAGAGAATCAGTTCCTTCAAATAAAAAGCCCGCGCTCGAAAGCACGGGCTTTATTTTTTCTTTTGCTGGCGCAAGGCAGGGACCGTAAAACCTAATTTCGCCAGCTAAATTAGGTGCTAAGCCCTCCTGCGTCTCAACTCTAGTTAAAGCTTATCATAAATTATGCTCTTGTCAAGAAATTTAAGCCGCCACTTTACGAAAACAAGGAATTCTCCAAGACTCAAGTTTACTTAAAAATTGATTATATCTATCAACCGAAAATGCTGTTAAGAGCCCTAGTGAACCGTCTTTTCTCTTAATAATAATTACAAGGAAAAAGGTTCGATAATACGCCTCGGTTATATGTACCGGATACTCAAAGTGAGACACGTATAAATATTTTACGCTATTGCGTTCTTGTTTTTCATAAATTTCCCTGCTATTTTCAAGAGTATAATGAATCCATGGGAGCCGTTTTGCTCGTGGTTCAAGAAAATTCTCTGGTTTCATCTCGTGACCATTATATAAAAAATCCACCCCCAGCTCATCAATAGTTATTTCTTCACCTAAATAATCCTTAACCTTACCCATCACTTTCTTCTCATAGTAATCGAGCGCTTCCTTTTCTTCAATTTTTCTTCCAAAGTTTTCTAACAAGTTTTCCTGCGCTATTATTAACTTATCTTTTTGGTGATGATAATATATCAAATTTAGACATTGGGCTATTTCTTTATGTTTAAGCTGCGGTTTATTCCTATGTTTTTGTTTATAATAAAACATCTTTGTCGTATCATAAAAGACATCTAAAATCACATCTCTATTGTAGGTAGAAAGTAGCCGGCTATTTTCTATAATTCTTAGTAACTTTTTTTCTTTAAGATGGCTCATGGCGGTTTTGCCTTTCTACTCTAATAGACGTAGAAGGCGGCGGAATCTAACGGGGATTTTTTGGTGGGTGATTTGGTGAGATTTCTTCAGGGACAGTCCCTTTAATGCAAAAATAATTCTGAGCCTGTTTTACTGTCTACGTTTAGGGACAGGCACCTCGCTTTGCTCGGAGCCAGTCCCTAATACTTCGGGGACAGTCCCTTTTAATACTAACTATTTTAATGTTAATCCTTCAATTACCTTATGAGTAAGTGCCTCTTTAAGCTCTATTCTATCCTTATAATAAGCTATATAAGTTGGTTCTACATCATCTACCCAGGCCCCACAGTTTGCATATATTCCCCTCTCTACAATTTGGAGCTGAGATTTGTGTGTATGTCCAAATATAACTATTTTTGCTCCCTTATTTATTTGATTTTTTACTGCCTCCTGGAATTCTCCGAGATGACCGCCTCTTTTTAAATATTCTTTTGTCGCAGGAGTGACCTTATTTCTTATAAGTATGGCCTCTTGCAGGAAATTATCCAAATGCTCTATTGTTCTTTTTGTCCATATGTCAAAATCAGGATGAATTAATCTTTCTAATCCAGCTATAAATAGTGTAAAATGTTTACCTAAAGGCCATTTAATTGATTTTATAGGGTTTTTATAGCGATTGATTGCATCATATCTGTGACCATGTTCAGCAATAATGCCGTTTTCAATATCGCGGTATTCTAAAGATATACCAATATCTGAATCTTTAAATTTTACAAAGGGTATATAATCGTGATTTCCGATTACATAGGTTATTTTTATTTTATTCCTTAGAGATAAAAGTTTATTTATAATTTCACTATGCCTGAACAAAACTCTATCCAAATCAGCCTGCCATAATTCAAGGAAGTCTCCCAGAATAATCAATTCCTCAGCTTGCCTTTCAACAAATTCAAGAAATTTCAAAAACGGTTTATCACGGTGAAAATCATCTGTTCTTGAACCATCACCTAAATGCAAATCGCTAATAAATATCTTCACACCAGCCATCCTCCTCTTCTCTATTTCTCAATTATACTACTTCCATTTCAAAATGGTAGGGATTTAGTGATTGGGGTTTAATTTTTGGGGTGGTTATTTTTGGCGGGGTGGTCAAGGCTTATGCGCTAGCCACTTTATGCAGAATCTCGGAAATAAAGGTCTGGTATTTAACTCCAATTTTGCGCGCTTTTTGCTTGATATGCTCTAAATCATAGCTGTTCACACGGATGTTCAAAACGGCATCTTTCTTCCTATGTTCAATGGCCTGCTTAATCATTTCAAATTTTTCTTTGCTTACCGGGACAAATTCTTCTGCGTGATCCTCAATCCACTGCTCTTCTTTGGTTAGCTTAAACTTTTTCATTTACTCATCTCTTTTTATTGGATTCCAATCTACTGTATATACAATTGTATTACTTTCGTACGGTTTGTCAAGTTCTTATCCATGCCCGCCTCCTTTCTATTCTAATACCTGCCTGCCGGCAGGCAGGGACGTAGAAGGCGGCGAGATCTAACGGGAATTTTTGTGGGTAGGTGATTTGGTGAGATTTCTTCAGGGACAGTCCCTTTTAAGCATCAGGATTCTAATAATCTTTGAGATAAACGGTGTAATTCTGGATTAGCCAGAGCCAGAAGCTTCTTTTTGACTGCTCGAGAAAAATACTCTCTTTCAGTCTTGGTTAATTTTTCCCCTTTAAGTTTCTTTAAAAATAGCTCCTTCTGTTTAGGCGAGAAAACCCGGGATAGTGAATATTCAAGGTTGGCTTCTTCTTTCATAGAAAGCAAATCATTGAGCTTTGTTTGCGCCTGGTTAAAGTAGTTATTAAAGGTGGATTTTAGTCTTCGGCTGGACATAGCCCGGCCTGCAACCTGAAACTCTTCATTTTTTTTGAGTTTTTTCAGCAGTTTGTTTAATTCTTTTTTTTCTTTCGCAGGTAGCGATCTGGAAAGTTTATCTGCCCAGGAGAATTTTAGGTTTAAGGACTTATAAAGGGATAGCGACATTAACATAAGCGAGTTTAAAACCCCTTTATCAAAAACTCCTTTTAGATAGAATTTAACCGTATCGTATTTGAACAGCCCTTTTTCCGCGCTGTTGGCTAATACCACAGGGAATCCTTCCCAAAGGCGAAGGTCTCTGCTTTTAACGACCTCGGCGAGAGTAGCATTTGCATCCTGCGCCTCTTCAGTTTCAAATAATGAAAATCCCAGATTGCTTAGCCTGTTAAGAAGATTCTTCTTTTTCATGACTCAATCCTTCTTTTTTAAGAATTTTTAAGAAATGCCCTAAGTTCTTGTTTGCGTAATGTTCTGAAACATCATAAGAGGCGGTCTTTTGAAAACGCTCCTTTAATCTGGGTATATTTATTTCTCTGCCCTTTTCTTTTATTAGACTAAGACAATCATCAAGATCTATCTCGGTTGCCCTAAATAACTTGCTTATAATAAGGTCGTAATAATTTAATGCGCCTAAGTAGATGCGGCTAAATTCTTTTATTAAAACGTGATTTCCTTTTTTAAGCGGCGACTCTAATAATTCTGTAGTGTGTACCCTATTGCCTCTGAACAAGTCAAAGATAAAACCATCGCCCCTTGACCAACCTGCACCGGTTACGGACTCATAGCCTATTTGTTTTAAGGTGCCTGTGAGATAATTATATTCAGTCAAATTTGGGACAATGAGGTCTATATCCTTTGTGGAATCCTTTATGCCCAACAGAGTCATCGCGGTTCCGCCGCAGGCAATCAAATGGACCTTTCTTTTAAGAAATCCATCCCAAACGCTAAGCCTGTCCAATAAGCCTTGATTGTCTATTCGATATTTCATACAATTATTTGTATAAATCTATACAATCCTCTGTATTAAAATATACAACATAATCTGCTATTTGTCAAGGTAAATTTTCTATAGGACCCCCGAAAGAAACCTCTTCAGGGACAGTCCCTTTAATGCTAACTATTTTACTGCGGTTTGGGGAGGTGGTCAAAAGGTCAAGTTACCTTTAAATAAGAAGGGTTCTGCCCGGAAAGTTTAGGGAAAGAAATCTTAACACCTCTCCCCAAAGACTTAGCTATCTTTATTAAAGTCTCTATGGTTAAGTTTTTTTCTTCGGCGGTTTCGATTTGGGAGATGAATTGCTGGGTGACGCCTAATTTTTTTGCCAGGTCAACTTGTTTTAGATGCTTATCCTGCCTGAGTTGCGCTATTTTCTGGGCCAGGGCTACTTTGGCGCATTCAATTTCATATAGCCGTTTAAATTCCTTATCTTTTAACTGCTCTTTTAAATCAATCTCAATATTTTCTAGGCTAACTTTTCTCATTTAAATCACCTCCCAATTCCAGTTTTTCTATATGTCCACTCTCCTCTTCGGCTTCAATCTTTCTTTTTATGCACAATCTTAAATCGTTTTCGGGAATCTTTTCTGTCTTCTTTTTTATTGCATGGACCAATACCGCGCTGTCTCGCAAGTAGAAGAAATAGAATATCCGGTTACTCTTTGGGCGTAGTTCATAGATCCCATCTCTTAAATAATCCGCCATGGACCGATGCAATCTATTCCCCTCTCTTTTTAATTCGCGAATATAGGCATATACTTTTGTTTGTTCTTTTAGAGGCAAGGAATAAATAAACTCCTTAACCGGTTTATTTCCATCCGTACCTACAAAATAGTATACACCTGAAAGCCTATCTTCGTCCATTTAAAGTATACAAGATATAACTTGTATTGTCAAGTCTTTATTTTGTCCTTCTAATACTAATAGACGTAAGGGGTGGAAAAATCTTCCGCCGAAGGCGGATCCGCCGTAGGCGGAAACCGGGATTTTGGGGGGAAGGTAACTTGGTGAGATTTCTTCAGGGACAGTCCCCTTCCATACCTTCGTTCAGGACAGGTCGGGGACAGTCCCTTTACCATTAACTTGATTTAGCGATAGTACGAACGATATCTTTCTTTGTAATCACGCCCACTAATTTATCTGCTTCTACTACAGGAAAATAATAAACTCCTTTTTCAATCATCATCGTAGCAATATCCTCGATTGCCATATCAGGAGAAATAACGATCATGTCTTTTTCCATAATACCTGATACGGTGGTTGCGGCAATCTTTTTCATTTCTTCTTCAAATCTCTTTATCCCTAAGGTAATAAACCCGGAAAAAATATGAATAAATGTCGGCAGATGCACTCTTTTATCTTGAAAGATAACCCCTTCTTCCCGCACAATACCTAATAATTTACCGTTATCATCTACTACCGGAGCCCCGCTTATATCTTTTTCTACAAATAACTCTGCTAATTTATGCAGGTTCATTTTAGGATTAACGGTAGTAACATCTTTGGTCATTATATCTTTTATCAGCATAACCTCTCCTTTTTTATTAACACCCCGAAAAGTTTGGGGGGCGTCCCTCTTATCTTATTTTTTGGCTCTAGGTAGCTCTATAACAAAGGTTGTGCCTCTTTTATGTTCTGATTCAAAGCGAATCTTTCCTTGATGGCTCTCTTCAATAAGGCGCTTTATTACATAGAGCCCCAGGCCTGTGCTTCTGCGGGATGAAACCTTGGTAGTGAAAAATGGTGTGAAGAGCTTTTTGCTATCATTGTCCTTGATGCCCATGCCATTGTCTTTGACTGCAATCTCTAAAGTTTTGCTTTTAGGAGAGACTGAGATAGTAATCTTGCCGCGGTAGCCAGGCTCATTAAGGGTGGTTTTGCGCTCTACCATCGCATCATAGGCATTGTCAATAAAGTTAAAGAATACCTCTTGTAACTGGATGATGTTTCCGTGGATTTTGGGGGTGTTTTTGGGATAATCCCTGATGATATCAATCTCAGAGAGTTTTACCTTATACTGGACCATCTCCAGCGTAGCATCAAGGATTTGGTCTAAGGTTAGGGCTTCAAAGCCCTCGTCTTCTTTACGGGTATATTTTAAGATGCCTTTGACTACCTGGCCTCCCTGCAGCACATTGCTCTGGATACGCTCAAGAGCGCGGTTAATCTGGGCAATCATCTCTTTTACCTCAGGGGTGCATTTAGAGGTATCGGTTGTCTTGACAGTATCAATGGTATCTGCGGCAATCAGGGAAAGCGCGTTAAAACGGTTATTTATCTGATGAGAGAGCCCGTCTGCCATAGTGCCGATGGTGGCCATCTTCTCTGCCTGGGCAATCTGCGCCTGCATCTCTTTTGTCTCTTCGTAAAACTGGGCGTTTTCAATGGCTAAGGCTGTCTGGCTGGCTAAGATTTGAAAGACATCTAAGTCTTCAGGGGTGTAGATGTGGCCTGAGATCTTCTCCCCTAAGACTAATAACCCCACCAGCCTATCTTCCAGGAAACTGGGAATAACTACCACAGCAGTAAGCAGGCGCATATTCTCTTCTAAGTGATTGTAGCTGGTATTATGATTGTCTTCCTCCTGCCGCTTTACTTCTTCATAAATCAAGGGCTGGCGGTTACGCGTAATCCAGGAAATTAACGGGTTATCAGCGGTTAACTTGGGTATAGACATCCTGCCTTTATCCCGGCTTACCTGCAGGATATATTCATTGGTTTCTTTGTTATAGAGATAAATCCCGGCATAAGCTATCTTGACCGTCTTAGTCACAATATGGGTGATGAGATTTAGCAGCTTTCTTAAGTTGCGGATACGGGTCATACCCGCCGAAGCCTGCTTTAAACTATCCTGGTAACGCCGCTGTTCTTTAAGCAATCTTGCTTCTGCCTTGCTTTGAAGATAGATATAAATAAAGGGCCCTAAGGTGGCTAATACAACGGCAATAGAAACAGGAAAAATCCACGTACCAGTACCTAAAAATCTGAGACCGATCCAAAATGGGATACCTAAAACCAAGGTATAAACAACAACAAATATACCTGCGCGGGTGAGAGCAACCTTGATGTCCATTAGACGGTATTTAACGATAGAGTAGGCTACTAAAAGCACATATACGCCAACAAAGGCATTCCCTATAGGAGGTATAGAAATACCATACCAAAGAGGATAATTTGTTGAGCCACCCAAAAAACCAATGGCTGTTCCTAAAAATACATACTTTATTTGGTTGCGATTAAAACCAGAAAGCCTTTTATAAGATTTATACATTAAAATATGAGCATAGATTGTTAAACCAGCAAACATCCCAAGAAATGGTGTATAAGTAATGCCTGCACTGGGCCAATAGGGAAAAGTTAAGCGTGGTCTCACATCCTTTACAAAAAGAGGAGTAAAATCTAACAGAAAGAAGAGAACGCTAACTATATACCAAAATGCAACGATTTTCGAATATTTCTTATACTGACTAATAAGACTGACACTGAAATGTAAAAAAGCGGAAGGAATAAAAATGGCGCCTGCCATTAGAGCCCGGCACCAAAAAAGAGCGTTGTGCGCATTATTAGATATTTGCCAAAAGAAATAGCAATAAGCCCAAAACGCAACGCTAAACGCAAAATAACTAAAAGACCTATTAAGTTGAGATTTTGGATTTCTTGTTATAACTATAATACAAACTACTGTACTAGCTACAGCATTTATGAGAGCACTTATTGGATAATATATCATGTTCTATTTAAGGCAATTATATATTGCATTATTTCCTGCTGTTCATATTGTGTTCTTAATTCATCTTCTCTAAATCCTGCCTCAAGAAAAATATTTTTAAATTCCCCATCATCCCTATAAACAAGATTCCAATCTCCAACCCATTCCATATAATGAACGGAAGGATTACTATATTTATCTCTAACATTTGCAATTGCCATAATTCCATTTGGAATTAAAAGTTTTTTTAGATTTCTAATTAAAGCAACAGCAACTCGTTCAGTGAAATAATCAAAAAGCCCTGTTGCATAGATAAGGTCGTATTTTTTATCTATTAGGGAATTAATGTTTTTTCTAAAGGCAATTCTCATAGCATTTTCTTTAATAAAGTTAACACTAGAATACCCGGTCAGCAGAGTTTTTGCATATGCTATAGCCCTTTCATCATTTTCGTAGCAATCAAAAGATACATTTTTAAATAGCGAATTGTCTAAAGATAACATCTCTTTTAATTCCCGGCACGGACCAGAAGCAAGATCCATTATTTTTAGAGGACAGCCTTGTCTATTACTAATGAAATCAGTAATTAATCTCTTAAAGTCCTCTTTTCTATTTCTCACTGCAACCGAGATTACTGACATCTGAAAATAATTGTCGAAAAGACGATTAAAACCAGTTGTAGATGGATTGTTTTGATAAATATCATCAATAATCTTAAAATCACCCGCATAACCAAAAGGTTTGCGAAGGCTCCATTCATTATAGACGCCTTTTAGAAAAAGCTCTCTAATTCTATTAATAAAGATTTTCTTAAGTTTATAAACTTTTTCTTCCTGTACAATAGAAAAATTTTCTTTTTCAAAATTCATAATATCACGAAATATACTATTAACCTCTGAATTAAATTCACTCTGGAATTGCCCCCATTCGCCGGGTTTCTTAGACAAATAACTTTCAATCTCGTACGCTCTTTTTTTATAAAGTTTTAGCTTTGCCCTAAGAGAAGGTTCCATTATGCTAATTCCTAAATTAGCCTAACCAACAGCTTTTTTTATTTTATCAAGTATCTCTACCATATCGAAAGGCTTATAAATATAGGCAATAGGTTTTAGGATGTCTGCTTTTCGTTTAATTTTTTCATCTGCATAACCTGTAATAAAAATAATGGGGATCTTTTTAAGATTATTACTTTGCAAACCTTCATAAATAGATTGGATTGTATCTACGCCATTCATTCCGGGCATGCGAATATCCGCTAAAATGAGGTCAAAATCCTCTTCTTCGGTCATAATAATGGCATCCTGTCCATTTTTAGCAACAAATACCTCGTATCCGTTTTTCTCAAGAAGCCGGGAAAGCGACTTTATTATTAACTCCTCATCATCAATGACTAAAATTTTCTTTGCCATTATTAAGTTCTCCTTTTAAGGTTATTCACTCTACAGAACTCCTATCTTTATAATTTAGCCTAATTATATA
>JAHIOW010000064.1 GCA_018895075.1 Candidatus Omnitrophota bacterium
AAAAGCAGAGCGATTAAAAAACCTACTCCGGCAAAAAAACCTTGGAGAACAGCATAGATGAAACTTCCCGGCACAGCCTCGCTAGATGAAAAGAAAGTATTAATATTTAATATGGCCACACCTAAAACCGCGCAATTGGTAGTAATCAAAGGAAGATAAATCCCCAGGGCCCTATATAAAGACGGTGAATTTTTACGTATAACCATCTCTATAAACTGTACGAACGCAGCAATAACCAAGATAAAGGTTATGGTGCGCAGATACTCTATATGAAAGGGAATTAAGACAAAATAATATAAAAGCCAGGTGATGAGGCTGGATGAGGTCATCACAAATATAACTGCCAAGCCCATAGAAACAGCCGGCTTGGTCTCTTTGGAAACCCCCAAAAAAGGGCATAACCCTAAAAATTTGGAGAGAATAAAGTTATTAACAAAAACCATGCTGATAGCAATAGCTAAAACTCTACTTATCTCCATACTGAACAACCTCCTGCTTTTCTCTCTATCCCTGAGTGCTTGCCTTTGCTGCGTTTAATCTTTAGTAAATTAGTAAATGCCATTAATAACCCCAGGGTAAGCAATGCGCCCGGGGCAAGGACCATTACCGTTATAGGCTCCCAATGCCCGATTAATTTAATCCCGGCTACGCTTCCCGCTCCTAATATCTCCCGCACTAAGGCAATAATAGTCAAGGCCGCAGTAAAACCAAACCCCATACCCAGGGCGTCAAAGAATGAAGGAAGAAGCGGATTCCTTGAGGCAAAGGCCTCTGCCCTGGCCAGGATAATACAGTTGACTACAATCAGGGGGACAAAAATACCTAAGGCCTTATTCAATGCCGGAAAATAGGCCTTCATCAGCAATTCACAGATAGTCACAAAGGTAGCGATAATCACAATAAAAACAGGCAGCCTGATACGCCCGGGTATAAAATGCCGCGCTGCAGAAATTATAATATTTGAGCCGATTAAAACAAAGGTTGCGGCTATACCCATTCCCAGGGCGTTTATAACTGTAGTGGATACAGCCAGTGTCGGGCATAATCCCAATACCAATCCAAAGGTAGGATTCTCAATGGTTATGCCCTTAGTAAACTCTTTTATCAGTCGTTTCATTTTTTTACACCGTATCTTCTTGGCCGCACATACCTATCAATCAAAGGGACTGTCGCGTTCATCATCAAGATAGAATAAGAGATGCCCTCAGGATAGCCGCCGAAACGGCGGATAATAAAAGTAATCACCCCGCAACCTATGCCAAATATTAGTTGTCCCTTTTTGGTTATCGGCGTGGTCACATAATCAGTAGCCATAAAGAATGCCCCCAGGATTACCCCCCCGGCTAAAATGCTAAATAAAAAATCACCCTTAAAAAATCCCCCTACCCCGAAAATCCAGCTCAATCCGCCTAAGGTAAGGATAAATCCCGCTGGTGTATACCACCAGATATATCCCCTCCACAATAAATAAACGGCGCCAATCAATAAAACCAAGATACAAACCTCGCCTAAACACCCTGAGCGCTTGCCTAAAAATAAATCCATATAAGATAGGCCTGACTGCACTAAATCTGCTACCTTACCTTCCTTTAACATCGCCAGAGGCGTAGCAGAGGTTACGGCATCCGGGCTAAAGGGCTTGCTAAATCCGGTCATATGCTTAGGCCAGGAGGCAAGTAAAAAAGCCCTTGCTGCTAGGGCGGGATTAAAGATGTTTGCGCCCAGCCCCCCAAAGGCCTGTTTACAAACAGCAATAGCAAAAATTCCGCCGATAACGGGAATCCAGAAAGGCACATTGGAGGAAAGATTATAGGCTAGAAGCAAACCCGTAAGCACAGCTGAACCATCGCCAATACTTATCCTTCTGTGGGTTAATTTTTGAATCAAGGCCTCAGTAACCAGGCAACTTAGTACCGAAATGATGATAATCTTGAGAGCGGCAAGCCCAAAGATAAATACACCCACAATCCCCGCAGGAATAAGCGCAAAAAACACTGACCACATGACCTTAGGAGTTGACTCATGGCTGTGGATATGCGGAGATACACTTACAATCAACTTATCTGGCATACTGGATATCCTTAAGTAAATTGGGTTTTAGTGCTGATACCCTGTCCTTTATAGAATTAATCACGGCTTCGGAAGAAATGCTTGCCCCGGTTATGGCCTGTATTTGATGCAAGGAACCTAAATTCTTTCCTCTAAATTGTCCACAAAAACCGGGCTCTGATATTCTATTGCCTAGGCCAGGGGTCTCATTCTGATATAAAATCTTGATATCAGTAATCTCTAAATTGAGGTCTAACCCGGTTAAAACCTCAATATCAGAAGAATATCCCCGGCCTTGCGACTTGACCACAAACCCCTTTAATCTATTGGCGCTATCATAAGCAACATAATAATTTAACCTTCCATTTTCTAGTTTTTCTTTAAACATAACTGCCCCATATATTACCTGCCTTAAGGCAAAATCTTCCTCTTTTTCCTTCTGAAGTTGAATCTTGGGTGCGGTAATTCCATTAACTACCGCCAATAATCCGCCGGCTAAAAAACAGACCAACCCCAATATCAATCCGTATCTAATTATCTCTCTCATCTGTTCAGCAGCGCCTTGGCCCGCTTTATTGCCTGCACAATGTTTCTTCTTTGGGGACAGACATAGTCACACAATCCGCATTCCATACAATCCAGGCAGCCATAACTACGGGCGGCATCCCATCTTTCTTTCTGGCAAGCCAGACTGATCAAACAAGGCATCAAGCCCAGGGGACAATGCTCCACGCACCGGCTACAGCGGATGCAGGCTGCCTCTTCAGCCACTTTGATTTCAGTATCTGAGAATAGGATCACGCCATTTGTATTCTTAATTACGGGTGTATCCAGGCTATACTGGGCAAAACCCATCATTGGGCCACCGAAAATGATTTTCTCTGGTTTCTTCTTGAGAGGCCCGCATTGGGTAATTAGGTCACTTAAAGGGGTGCCTATGCGCACTAAAAAGTTTCCCGGGTTTTCTAAACAGTCGCCGGTAACTGTAACTACTCTCTCATATAGAGGTTTTCCTAAATATACCGCCTCATAGATGGCAAATACGGTGGCTACATTATGCACTACCACGCCAATATCAAAGGGGAGTTTTCCCTGCGGAACTTCTCTGCCCAATATATTTTTTGTTAACTGCTTCTCTCCACCTTGAGGATACTGTGATTTTAATACTTTAATTTTGAATTTTTCCGCCGAAGGCGGACCCGCCTTTGGCGGGGAATTTTGAATTTTGAATTTCTCTATGGCCTGGGGTTTATTATCCTCAATGGCGATATATACCTTCTTAACCCCTAAACACTTCACTACCAATTCAATGCCCTGTAAAATCTCCTTTGTCTTTTCTAGCATCAGGCGATAATCAGCGGTCAAATACGGCTCACATTCTGTACCGTTTACAATCAGGGTATCTACAGGACTGGGTGGAGAAAGTTTTATGTGTGTAGGGAATGCCGCACCCCCCATTCCCACAATCCCTGCTTCAAAAACAATATTACGTATCTGTTCAGGGGTTAAATTCTCTATATCGGTCTGGGATTTGGGATTTGGGATTTGGGATTTATCCTGTCCATCGCCCTGGATAATTATACTCTTACATCTTCCTAAAAGAGGATGCGGCCAGTCTGAGATGGAGGTAACCTTACCGGATAAAGAGGCATGTATGGGCGCGTATATGCGGGCGTCGGCGGCGGCAATCCTCTGGCCAGTAGATACAGAATCGCCTATTTTTACCTCGGGGTTACATATCCTGCCTAAATGCTGACTTAAAGGGATATAGGCCCGGGAAGGTAAAACTGTCTTTGCTATTGCCTTATTTTCTGTCTCTTCTTTATGTTCTTCTAATCTAAACATGGAGCCAGGACATCTTACGATGAAAGACAAAATTAAGCAAACCTAGAAGGATCAATGAGCAAGATACAAAGAGGAGTATTGCATTAGGAGCTACCCCTACGTACTCAGCCAGAAGACTACTTAAAAACATAAATAGAACAAAAGCAAAATACATCAAGATGTCTAAAGAACTAAATACTCTACCCATCATTTGATTTTGACTGCTACGATGAATTAATGTAATACAGGAAATTATAATCGGAGCAATACCCAAACCCAAGATAACAGCAAGGCCAGCAGCAAGCAAAAAATAGGGATAATAAATTAAACTCAGCACAAAAACAGCTAAAATCATCCCACTAACAATAAAAGAGAAAGAAATCGCCTTAAAATGGGAAACTCGCTGCCCAAAACGACCATAAACTAAAGAACCCAGGAGAAGGCCTAGCCCTAAGAAAGCAATTAAAAGGCCTAAGTCCTTGGTTGTTGACTGAAGTGCATCCTGTACAAATACAATCATCACCACATTCATTGCACCAACAACTCCACCCAGAAAAAACACTATTGCCCCCGTAAATCTAACATTCCTCTGTTTAATAAAATAAACTATTCCCTCTTTTATCTCCTGAATTACTGATTTTCTAATTACCTCGACAATCTCTCTGCTTAATTGTTTAATCTTAAGATTAACGGCCTTTCTTTGGCCAATGCAAAAAATAAGCATTCCGGAAATAAAAAAACCGACTGCATTCAAACAAAGCCCGCCCCTAACCCCCAACCACTCAATAATCAATCCGCCAATGCCAAAACCAAGGATTGAGGCAACCATCCCTGTGGTATGAACCAATGAATTAGCTATAAGTAAATCCTCTTTTCTTACCAAATCAGGGACAATCGAGAGTTTCGCGGGTATAAAAAATCTACCTACAGAAAAGATAATAAATATAAGAATATAGATTAGACTCAAAGAACTTTTTAGGATCAGCAATAGCGGTAAAAGTAAAACAAGCAGGCAGCGGAGAAAATCACAGACAAACATTGTCCTGCGTCTATCCCATCTATCCACATACACTCCTGCTACTGGCCCAATCAAGAATACCGGGAATATCGTAAGGAAGATAAGTTTTGCCAGCTGGATGGTTGAACCAGGATAGAGCAGGCTTACTAAACCAATCAAAGCCATTTGAGCTAGTCGCTCACCAAATTGAGAGATAATCTGGCCCAGCCATAAAAGAAAGAAGTTACGGTTTTTTAAGACCTCGCTAAATTTAGACATCAAACCAAAAGAGCCGACGGGGGGACTTGAACCCTCGACCTAGTGTTTACGAAAGCGCTGCTCTACCTTTTTATTACTCCTTTAGTTATAACGAATTACGAGTTAACTGCTTGCTAATACAAATATTACAACTTTATATGCTTTTATTTACTTTTGTCTTTCTTTGCCAATTTTTCCCTGAAATAGTCCCAAATTAGTCCCAGCAAAATTGGAGCTGGCGAGAGGAGTTGAACCTCCGACCCGCGGTTTACGAAACCGCTGCTCTACCAACTGAGCTACGCCAGCAAGACTCAAAGGGACTGTCCCCGAAGGGGACTGTCCCTAAAAAGAACTAATTACCTCAATATCATATCAGTTTTTATTATTATTTCAAGAAAAAGTTAGACAGGTGTAAAAGTTAGACAGGTATACAAAAGGATTAAAAATTAACTTTATTGACTGCTTCTTTCAGGTGGTCGCAAGAAAGATGGGTATAAATCATTGTGGTCTTGATATCAGCATGGCCAAGCAGCTTACTAACTGTAACCAATGGCACGCCCGCCATTACCAGATGGCTGGCAAAGGTATGACGCAGGTTATGGATGGATATGCCGCTCAACCCCGCTCTTTTAGCGGCATTTCTAAACCTGCGATTCAGATTATTTGCTAGTGGATGTCCGTCTTTAGTGCAGAATACGTATTCACTTCTCTGATGTCTGTATTCTTTTAGAAATCTAAATAAATTATCATTTATGTCTACAGTCCTTGATTTTCCGCTTTTGCTCTGCCAATCCTCTCTGCTATGAACTGTAATCTTCCTTTTATCCAAATCAACATCTTTCCATCTCAAATATGTAAGTTCAGACTTCCTCATACCTGTATTCAATGCCGTATAAACAAAAGGATAGAGCCCCTCAGTGCAGGAACTAAGAAGTCTCTCCACTTCCTCTTTGGTTAAAAATTGAGGCCTTTCATCCTTTCTAATTTTAAACAACTTAATTCGTTCTGCTGGGCTTTTATCCAAATAGCCCCATTCAACGGCTTTGTTAAGCATTGCTTTAATTGTAATCAAATCTCTGTTAACTGATATATGTTTTACGGATTTGAGCCTTTCTGTCTTATAATTTTCCAACATTTGTGGGATAATTTTTGATAATCTATTTACCTTAATATATGGTAAAAAACTCTTATTCAATATAGCCCTATCTCGTCTAAAGGTACTTTTGGTCTTATTAGAAGCAGCATATGCAAGATATTCCTCTACAAACTTTCTGATATCCTTATCTCTGTCAATAATGCCGATTTCATTCTTGGCAAGTTTTACCTCAATATCCTTGGCTGCTATCTCGGCAACCTTCTTTGACTTGCCGACTGCCTTTTTCTTGCGTCTGCCATTGAAGTAATAACTAATATAATACGTATCTGCCCGCTTAAAAATACTTGCCATATCTTGCTAATTCTTCAAAGTTCAATCTCCGGCCTACGCATATTCCTTCCGGCGCACTGCCCTTTCTTCAACCAATCCATAATTTGTATCTCATCAAAGCGCACAAACCTGCCGACTTTATAATGCGGAATGTAGTCTTGGTGCGTCCATTGATAAATGGTGGAAAGTTTTACCTGTAACAACTCACTTACCTGCCCTGGATTTAGAATTTTCATCATCGTATCACCCCTATTTAATTATTATCAAACAATTGATCTCTATACCTTTCTCTTCTTTTATAGTTGCTTGAAATTCTCTTAGCTGTTTAATTATTACTCTCATTGCTTTCGCATACTTCGTCTTTTCCCAACCAGCCAAGTAATCCCTTTCACAGTGAATCTTAATCAATCCAATCACCTCCTTTAATTTTACCATATGTTTAAACATCGTAAGATAAAAAATATATGTCAACCAACTGATTTTACCATATGTTTAAACACTGGTAACCAAAAAAATATCACTTCTCCTTTTCTAAAAGCCTGTCAATCTTCTCTTGAGCCAACTGGGAAGGTTGGAATTTTCCAGTCTCCCAGCGATGGATTGTTTGAAAAGAAACGCCCAGTTCTCTTGCAAGCCGTTCTTGACTCCAGCCTTTTCTTTTTCTTATAGCTCTAAGTTTTTCCTCATTCGACATTATCTTCCCTTTTATTATCTTTTGTAGTCTACCATATGTTTAAACATTTGTCAAGTGTTATTTTTGCTCCTACTCCTCTACCGAGTTAGCTCAACGCACAACAATTTGAACTGAAGAACTACGACCATAGGCATCGGCACAGGCAATCTTGTGCCTGCCCTGCTCCATGTCCCAGAAGAGCTTCTGGCCTGAAGCAATTTTATCAAAGAATTTACCATCTATAAACCAATATAAATAGTCTGAGTCAAAATGCCCGTTTGCGATTAACGGGAGTTTAGAATCAGTATTTTGCATGCCCAAGACAAAATACTCGCAACCCGGAGCAGGAGAGATTATCTTGGGCTTATTCCTGTTTAAATCAATATCGCGTCTTGAGATGAGCATATATTTTGGGGGCGCTAAATACGTTGGGTCATAAATCTTAAGCCATGCCTGAAGCGATTCAGGCCATACCTCAACTATCTTTTCTATATAGCGCCTGCCATCTTTTGCTGCCGAATCAAGCGCAAATCCTGTATCTTCATCAACAGGTATTCTTTGATGAACACTACATTTCTGAGTTAGGCTGCGTTCTTTTAAGAATAAATCTTTCGTAGCATGGGGGCAGATTTCGCTTACGGGTTCGCCGCTTAGAGCGCATACGTTTCTCTCGCCAACAGTAGCCGGTGCTTCATACCAAGGCGCTGCCTTTTTAGAATAGAGCCAGTCAAAGACCCTTATTGCAAGAGGTGCTGCTGCGTTAATGCCCATGAGCCCTCTTGTGGGCTTGCCTGAGAAATTCCCCAGCCATACGCCTATCGTATATTCCGGATTATAACAGACTGTCCAGGCATCCTTATGGCCGTATGAAGTGCCTGTCTTCCATGCCACTTTCGGCCGCACCTTTTCATCTCTGTAAATGCCGACAGATTCCAGGCGTTGCGAATCAGAAAGTATGTCCGCGATTAAGTAAGCAGCACCCTCAGATAGTAATCTCTTTGAAACATTATTCTCAGCTCCCTCAATAAAAGTATACGGTTTATATTCACCAAGCCGCGCAAGCATCGCATAAGCATTAGTGAGCTCCAATAATGATACCTCTGCTGAACCAAGCGTAAGCGATAGGCCGTAATGCTCCGGCGGCTTTGATAAAGAAAATCCTGCCTGTTTCAAAAATATATAAAGTTTCCTAAAACTAATCTTATCTAATACCTCAACCGCAGGCACATTTAAGGAATTTACCAGCGCCTCTCGCACGGTAACCGGCCCTCTAAAATCTTTGTCATAGTCTACCGGAGTATAACCGCTATATTGAGAACGCACATCAGCAAGAATCATATTCGGCGTATAGAGCCCTTCATCAAAGGCAATGGCATAAGTGAATGGCTTTAGCGCTGAGCCCGGGCAACGCTTGCTAAGAGCGCCATTTATTTGGCCTGAGGTTTCTTTTGAAAAGAAGTCGCTTGAGCCGACAAGCGCCCTGATTTTTCCGGTCTTATTCTCGAGCACAACCACAGCGCCATTTGTAACGCCATCATATTTTAGTTCCTCAAGGCTTGCTTTAAGCGAAACTTCGGCATAATGCTGTATATTCGGGTCTAGGGTAGTGATGACATTGCCGGATTCCTCATTGCGCTTATTAACAAACTCGGCAAAATGCGGCGCCTTAAACGGAAAAGGATGCACCTTTACCAAAACAGGCTCATTCTTAGCCTCTTCATACTGCTTTACAGTTATAAGGCCGCCCTTTAACATGTTGGAAAGCACCATGTCGCGCCTTTTCTTTGCACGCTCAGGGTGCCGGTCAGGCCGTAGGCGTGACGGCGACTGCGGAAGCCCTGCAAGGAGAGCGCATTCGGCAAGCGTCATGTCCTTGGGATACTTTTGGAAATACCGTAAAGACGCAGCCTTTACTCCGCGGATATTTCCACCGTAAGGAGCGATCTCAAAGTAAAGCTCTAAGATCTTATCTTTTGAATATAAGGTTTCAAGCCGCACTGCATGCGCTGCTTCAATGGCCTTATTTAAAAAGCTGCGCTTTCTACCTTCAAGAAGGCGTATGGCCTGCATGCTGATGGTAGAAGCGCCTGATATGATTTTTTTATTTGATATATTAAGCTTTGCCGCCCGGACTACCGCAAAAAGGTCAACGCCATGATGCCTCATGAAACGCTTATCTTCTATGGAAAGCGTTGCCTTAATAAAGTATGGGTTTACTTCACTAAACTCAACCGGCATAAGCCAGCTTTCATCCGTTCCCGTAAAAGCACGTAGTAATTGCCCGTTTTTATCAAGTATGCACTTTGAAAACCGGATGTCGCTAAGCGCCTTATGCGGAAAAGGAAAAACAACAAGGATAAATATGTAGCTTGCGATAAATACACCTATCCCTGCCGCGCTAAATACTAAAAGGCGTTTTAACCAGAATTTAATGCTATTTTTTGACACGTCCTATTTTACCTCTATATTCCCCTGCCCTGAGGCGCTGGTAATACTTGGGTCATACATACACGATGCGCTTACAGCAGGAAGCGCAAACTTACCCTTAGTAACTGCCCGCACCACATAACGATAGTGAATGGTATTTGTTGACGGCAGGTCAGTAAATAATAACAGCCTGTCATCCCTTACGTCTATATGATCGGGTTCGAAGTTGTCTTTTGTCATCCAGTCAACTTTTTCGCTGGTTGCGATGCGCGGGTTTTCTATTTCAAAGCATGCCGGCAAAAGGTCTTCAATGATTACGTTCTTGTATGCAGCATCTGCCTGAATAGTAAGATCAACTACGATTGTTTCACCCTGAGCAATCTTATCCAAGCTAAAAGCCCCTCCATCACGCGTAAGGAAGTTTCTTCGTATCTTTATCCCTTTGTCCTTCTCTTCGACCTTTCCGGAAACAGGGACACCTTCTGAACTCCAGTAATAATAGACACTGCCTTTGCCTTGCGCAGAGATCTCAAGGTCTTTTGCGCCAAAATCGATATCTTTTAACTCAAGCGTCTTTGTGCTATCGAATTGAGCAATAGTTTCTTTATTAAGAGTGACTGACCCTTGATAATCAGTATCCTGTATATTAAGGTAACGGATATATTTACCCAGCCCAAGGAGCGCCGCGGCATTGTCCTGAGTAGTCCCCCAATTACCGTTTTGCATTGCGCCTTTTAAACGCTTTACAAGCACCGGCACAATCGGGTTTTCAGGGTCAATATCCATATACATTGAGAGCGCAAGGCCGTTTGTTTTAACATAGGAATCAAGGTCATCGCCTGTCTTACGCTCTATCTTTTTATCGGTAAGGCCTTCGCCTAATATCTCAGAGACCTCCTTCTTATCATTCATAGTCATTAACGCCGCGGCAAGATAGAAACGCGCATATTCGGGAAGGTCATTTTTTCTTTCCTGAAGCTTTCTTACCCATGACTGCTTTGGCCGGCCTGCCTTAGAAAGCACATAACAGGCATAGGCTTTAAACTCTAAGGGATTTTCCTTTTCTTGCCCTGACAGAACCGTCTCAAGATAATCAAGCGCTGCGTCTTTATCTGACTTAGGTACGTTATAACCTGCTTTTTCTGCATCAACTAAGAAATCCGTAGCATAGGCGCTTCCGAACTTATTAGGGTCATTATAGCCGGCCCATAAAGAGAACCCGCCTGAATATGTCTGCATCGACAATATCCTCTGGATGCCCGCATTAATATAATTATCAATAGCGTCGCTGCTAAACTTCTGAGGATCGGTCTTTGCGGCAACGTCTTTTAAGTAAAGAAGCGGGTAGACGCTTGAGGTTGCCTGCTCAATGCAACCATACGGATACTGCATGAGAAACTTTAGCGCCCCTAAAAATTCAACTCCCGGCAGAGCCGATATCACCAGCGAGTATTTTTCTGTCCCTTTTAACCACTCAGCAGGAGCCTTGATAGTTTGGCTGCCCGGCGCTTTAAGCACACCTGAGCCTGATAAAATGGTAAGAGGCGCTGGCGGCCTTACTGCCAGCTCTGTTGTGCGCGATGTGGAATAACTGCCTGCGGATGCTTTTATAATAATAGTTCCTTTTTGCGGCTGCTGCGCTGCCTTGAGCTTAAATATAACACTCGATTCTTTCTTATCCTTTGTCTCAACTGAATACGAACTCTCTCCTGCTATTGTAAAACCATTTGATACTTCAATTGATACTATAGCAGTCTGGTCCTTGCCTGTATCATTAAGAAGAATAACCGGCACGATAAAATCATCGCCCGTAGAAATAACCCTTGGCAGGTTCGGCGTAATCATAAGCGGCTCTGTTACCTTGATATCTCCCTGGGCATTGCCAAATTCTTTTGTAGCTGCGCCAACCACCATTACTTTAAGGTTTCCTATAAACTCAGGCACGTCAAACTCAGCGCTTGCCTTGCCGTTTTTATCCGTAATGAGGCTTGCCTTCCATAAGACAACCGGTTTTACCCTTTGAGCGCTTATCGGATTAAGGCGGCCCTTGGGGTCGTATGCTCCGTCAGCAGAAGGCGTTGAGTCGGCGCCGATTTTCTCCTTATCAAAATCAGGTATAAGGAAAGAATAGATATCTGAGGTCTGGATAAAATTTGCGCGCCTGCCGTAAAAGAACTCAAAAGGATCAGGCGTTTTAAAGTTTGTAAGGCGCGTGATGCCTTCATCTACGAGCGCAATGGACAGCTCTGTCTCTTGAGGCGCACCTTGCGCTGTAGCGACAGAGAGATCAACCCGTATCTTATCCTTAGGAGACGCCTTGTCAGGCGCGTTTAATGTTATTGAGAGCTTGCGGGATGCGTTATCAATTGTAAGCGGAATAATCCCGTATGCCCTGTGCGTTGACCAGTTTTCTTCTGAAGTAACCGGACGGATAATGGTTACCGCGCAGTAGGCATTGGGGCTAAAACTATCTGTTACATCAAGAGTAATTTCCTGTATGGGTGTGGTAAGCTCAAGCGTCTTTACCTCAATCACCTTATCCTTAGAAATAGTAACCAGTGCCTTGCCTTTAAACGGCGATTTAATAAGAAGCTTGGCTTTATCTCCTGCCTGATAAACTTTCTTATCAAGGCTAAGCTCTATACGGTCAGGCCGCTCCATTGCCCAGGGCATGTACCCTGCATCAGAAGAATAAAACTTAAGGCTTGCGGTATGCGCTGATGCATCCTTGCCCTTGATGCGTATAATATATTCACCGATATCGCTCGGGGTAAAGCTAAACTCACCGGCTGCATTTAAAGAAGTTACTGTCTCCTTTAAAACAGGCTCTTCCCTATCTTCGCTTATAAAACGGTACTCTCCTCTATCGTCTTTCTTAAGGATAGTATTCCAAACTATTTTACATACGCTTACCTCAAGCTCAGTAGACTCGATCTTATTTCCGGCAGGCGAAACAACAACATAATCAAACTTTACTTTTTCATTGGGCGAGGCGTAACCTTCCTTAGCCTGACGAATACCTATATAATAAGGATAAGCGTCAACAGTTCTTTCCGTATAGGAGCTTACCGCGCGTCCGCCTGTTTCTTTTACGGTTGCCCCGATTGTGCATTCTATCGCCGAAGGCGGCAATAACCCCTGAGGCAGCTTTAAATCGAATACAGCTTGGCCATTCTCATCAGACTTCTTTTCAGAAAGCCCGATCGGTTTCTGGATAAACTTTTTAGTTGTGTCAGTAAAGCTATAATTTTTAAAACCCTCCGGCTTAAACTCAACAGGCTTTAGATCCGCGCTTACCTCAACAATCCTCTCAGAAGCAGGCGCGCCAAAGAAATGCTCTGCTTTTACACTAACCAATATTGTCTCGGATATATTAAATCTTTTATCCGCAGTGCTGACTACTACCTTAAGCCTATCCGGCATAAATTCTTCGACATTAAATGTTACACTTCCGAGGGTTTCTTTTGTCCCGGGAAGCTTTAGATTTGCGGTGTACTTTCCCGTAAGGGCATAATCCGGCAAGGCAAGCTCAAAATCAGCTGTTCCAAACCGCGAGAGTATCCCGTTTATCTTCTTAAATTCCCTCTCATCAGGCCGTATGATCT
>JAHIOW010000065.1 GCA_018895075.1 Candidatus Omnitrophota bacterium
AGGTATTCCAGCCTGCTTTAGCCATTAGGGCAGGATAAGAGATGGATTAGGCGTTCTTTAAATATTAAAACGAAGGAAAGAAAACGCGCTATTAGTCAGGGCGCCATAATTACAAAACAAGGATTTTTTCAGAGACCTCGAAAAAGCCCTTGACAATACAACTAAATAGTTGTATGCTTTAGATGGAGACAAAAGATACCCAAACACCAAATTATTCTTGTTTTTATTTCACTACCGAGTCTGGTAAATCTCCGGTTGAGGAATTTATTAGCTCTTTAGATGAAAAAACACAAGAAAAATTTATTTTTAAAAAAGAATTACTTGAACAACTTGGTTCGCAATTAAGGCAGCCACATACTGATAAAATCGGCGGTGGCATATTTGAGCTGAGATTTAAAGGAGAAGAAGGGCAGATTAGAATTTTATTTTTCTTCTACGAAAAGAAAATAATCTTGCTACACGGTTTTGTGAAAAAAACTCAAAAAACGCCCAGAAATGAAATTAAGATTGCCGAACAGAGACAAAAGGAATTTCTAAACAAACATAGAGAAGGATAAGCCATGAAGAAAGTTGACGATTATATAAAGGAAAAAATTAAAAAAGACCCTGATTTTAAATCTCGCTATGACTTAATAGTGCAAAAGGTAGAAATTGCCAAAAAAATCATTGAATACCGTATCGAACACAATTTATCTCAGGCTCGGCTCGCTAAAGAAATGGGCGTAACCCAACAATATATTTCCAAAATAGAAGAAGGTGAATTTTCTAATCTTGATACCGTAGAAGATATACTACATCATATCGGCTGCAGATTAAAGATAGAGGTTGTCCCTAAAGCACACTCCTTAAAAATGCACCCTCAAATAGCTTAACTTACTTTCTTGACCACCCCGCCAAACCGCAGTAAAATAGTTAACATTAAAAGGGACTGGGAATAATTAAAGGGACTGTCCCCGCCCTGTCTTAAGGAGGCGCCAAAGGGGACTGTCCCTGAAGAGATGAACGCACTGGTCACATAAAACAGGAAAGGAAGCCATATGAAAAGATTTGCACTCTATTTATTAAGATGGCAGCTTAGCACCCCTATTCTCTGGTTAGTAATCAGGAATTTAGGATTAGGGGTATGGCCTACAGTTATAGCCAATTTAATCGGGGGTTCAATATTTTTCTGGGTAGATAGATTTATATTCACTTCCAAGTCAGTTGAAATGTGGCATTTTAAAGAAAAGGGGATCTGTGATAACTGCGGCAAAACCGCAAGCCTTTGGAGATTAGCATTAGCCCCCGGTTATGACAAGAGAGGCTCTGAGCCTAAATTTTTCTGCATTGAATGTTCCAGGAAAAGAACAAACGAATTAAGGCACAAGGGTATAAAAATTAGAGGCAAAAGTAAATAACAACAAAAACAGGCTCAGTAAGTAGGGACTGTCCCCGTCCTGCTTCCAAGAAATCGCCAAAGGGGACTGTCCCTGAAAGAAAATATGTCCAAATATTACATTGGTAGAAAAATTAGGAATTTATTCGATCCACAAAGTAAATCTCCTTTTAAATTGAGCCGGTCTAAGATTGACCTCTTCTTGAACTGCCCACGTTGCTTTTATCTAGACAGAAGGTTAGGCGTAGGGCAGCCTCCGGGTTTTCCTTTCACGCTAAACTCCGCAGTAGATAAACTATTGAAAAAGGAATTCGATATCTATCGGAATAAACAGACAGTCCACCCACTTATGGAAGCCAATGGAATTAAAGCAGTTCCTTTTAAACATGAGAAACTAAGCCTTTGGCGGGATGCCCTTCATGGTGGAATAGAGTATTTACACACCCAGACTAATTTTTTACTTTCGGGAGCCATAGATGATATTTGGGTTAATCCAGATGGCCAGTTATTTATTGTTGATTATAAGAGCACTTCCAAAGAGAACGAAGTAAGTATAGATGCGCCTTGGCAGATTTCTTATAAAAGACAGATGGAGATATATCAGTGGCTATTCAGGCGGAATGGTTTTAACGTATCATCAACCGGTTATTTTGTATACTGTAACGGACTTACCGACAGGGATACCTTTAACGCGAAGCTAGACTTTAATATAAAAATAATCCCTTACGAAGGAAACGATTCCTGGCTTGAGGCTAAGATTGTTGAGATGCATAAATGCCTGATGATCCCTGAAATTCCTGGTCATGGCGCGGATTGCGACTTTTGCACTTATCAGAAAATCATAAAAGAAGTTGAGGTAAAATAACCCCAACCCCAGTTTCTTTACTTGGGTAATAATATGAAAAAATGTCCCTATTGCGCAGAAGAAATACAAGATGAGGCGATTAAGTGCAGGTATTGCGGTAGTGTATTGGTTAAGAAACAGCCAGAAAAACGGTATTTTAAAACCTCTATTTTGATAACTGCGTTTTTATGTATCGGCCCCTTTGCCTTGCCGTTACTTTGGTTCAATCCCCGTTTCAGCAAAAAAAGCAAGGTGATTATAAGCGTTATTGTTATTACTTTGTTTTATTATTTAGGAATCTTGCTTGTAAACTCTATTGGATCTATCGCGCAATATTACAAACTGATATTTCAGGGATTAAACTAACCCTGCCGTTAAAGCTTTTAAGTTAACGTTGGACTGATAACTAAAGAGAAAGGAGGATTACATGGAAAACTCGATGTTGCTGGCTAAGATTTTTGGTTCATATTTTATCATTATTGCGCTAGGGGGCCTCTTTAACCTGAAAAACTATCAGAAGGTTCTGGATGATTTCTGCAAAAGCTCTGCCTTGATTTATCTGGGCGGGATATTTGCGCTTGTGTTTGGCCTTCTGGTACTGGTGTTCCACAATGTATGGGTGGCTAACTGGACGGTAATCATTACCATCCTTGGCTGGGGCGCGCTCATCAAAGGCGCCTGGTTAATCATTTTCCCGAATACAGTAGCCAAATTTACTCAAGGATACCAGAAAAAGACAACCCTGTTAACGCTTCATTTAGTCATCGCTTTAGCCCTGGGCATCTTTCTGATAGCTAAGGGGTGCGGTTTGGTGTCTTGCCCTCTCGCCCGCTAAAAACTGGAGATAATTGAAGGGACTGTCCCCGACATGATGTTAACGAAGAATTGGAAGGGGACTGTCCCTAAAAGACACAATGTGCTATATCTTGAAAAATAAATCCGACTTATCTGTTGACAAGGAGACGTTTTTGCTATAACCTATTGATAGGATTAAGATAATAGAAAAATAGTCTTTGATGTTTTAGAGCCCAATTAGTCAGGAAAGGAGTAGGGATGAAAAAAATATTAGCACTAACAATATGTTTTATGCTGATAGGAGTAGGAAATAGCTTCGCACAGTTACGGGAGGGACAGGCATTGGAATTAGGGGCTGAGGTATCTCAGATTACCTATAAGGAACCCGGCGTAATGGAAGAAAAAGGTATGATGTACGGTATAGTTGGTTCTTATACTTACCGTGGCTGTGTATATCCTTCTCCTCCTGAAATTGATAGAACTATGTTAAGAGCAGAAGCTAAAGGTAGCTGGGGCCAGGTAGATTACAAAAATTCAGGAACACTGGACAACATAAACGATTATATTTTAGAGTTTAGAGGCTTAGGTGGTTATGACTTTTCCGTATTCACAGAATCTACCCTCACGCCTTATATAGGCTTTGGGTATCGATATTTAAATGACGATATGAGTGGAAAAATTACATCAACAAACGCCGTTGGCTATGAAAGAGAATCAAATTATATCTATAGTCCAATAGGTGTAGAAGTCATTACCCCTCTAAAGAATGATTGGTCTATTGGAGCAACTGCAGAATATGATATTTTCTGGTGGGGGCAACAGAAGAGTCATTTAAGCGATGCTAGACTTTACAGTTCTACATGGGGTTATTATACTTATCCTGATGTTGAAAATGACCAAGAAAAAGGTTATGGTATCAGGGGTTCTATAAAATTACAGAAGGAAAGTGAGAAGTTAGATTTTGTAATAGAGCCTTATATAAAATATTGGAATATCAAGCGGTCAACGGAGGTTACCGCTTCGACTACCTCAGAAAATGGTTTGTGGATTATAACTAGTACCTTCGTTGAACCAAAAAACAATTCTACAGAAATCGGTGTTAAGGTTGCAGTAAAGTTTTAATATAGTAATTAAAGGGAGTGGAAATAAAGGGACTGTCCCCGACTTGTCCTGAACGAAGGTATGGAAGGGGACTGTCCCTGAAGACATAATAATCTAATGGGGCCAGAGCTATTTTTGTTCTGGCCTTTTTTATTTTTCCGGATGGGGAAAGAAGCATAAAAACCCTTGAGTTAAGCCTTTGCGGGGTATATAATTAGGCTAAATTATAAAGATAGGAGTTCTGTAGAGTGAATAACCTTAAAAGGAGAACTTAATAATGGCAAAGAAAATTTTAGTCATTGATGATGAGGAGTTAATAATAAAGTCGCTTTCCCGGCTTCTTGAGAA
>JAHIOW010000066.1 GCA_018895075.1 Candidatus Omnitrophota bacterium
CGTTTTATCTTTTATTTCGTTATCTACCAATATGTTAGCATAAATATGAGAAAGAACAAGCATTTTTTCCGACGGGAGAATAAATCTCTCCGACGAGAAAATAGAGAAAATTTAGTCAGAGTTTTTCAGAGCTCTCTTTTAATACGGATGAAACTCTATGTATTTAAATCCGTTAGCCAGAAATTAGTTCACTTATTTGAAATATCGGTAAAAATAAAGAAATAACAATACCGCCTATAATAACGCCTAAAAAGGCAATAACCAGAGGTTCAATCATACTGGTGAGTGCTGCCACTTGCGCGTCTACCTGTTCATCATAAAAATCAGCAATCTTGGAAAGCATTTTTTCCAGCTGACCGGTCTGTTCTCCTACGCCAATCATCCGGCAGACCATCGGAGGAAAAACGCCGCTTTTAGATAAAGGCCGGGAAAGGGATTCGCCGTCACTGACTGATGCGCGGCAGGCCATTATTGCCTTTTCTACTACCTTGTTGCCTGAAGTCTTAGCTACAATATCCAGGGTGTTCAGTATAGAAACCCCACTTTTGGCTAATGTAGAAAATGTGCGTGCGAATTTAGCTATAGCTACCTTGCGAAAAAGTAACCCCAGGATAGGGATCTTTAATTTCCTGCGGTCAAAACTATAACTTCCTTTTCCTGTATTTATCCATTTTTTAAGCAGAAAAACGGATATTCCTAACAGGGCCAATAATGGCCAGAAGTAATGCCTTAACAAATCACTTATACCGATAAGGATACGCGTAGGTAACGGTAAACTTCCGCCTAACATTTCAAATATCCCCTTAAAGGTTGGTACCACCTTAAGTAATAAGACGGAGGTAATCAATATTGCCATGCTTATTACCACTGCCGGATAGACTAAACCTGAACGAATCTTTCGGGTAAGTGCCGTTGATTTTTCTAGATACGTCGCTAATCTGTCTAGAACCTCATCGAGCATGCCTGAGGTCTCGCCTGCCCTCACTATATTTATAAAAAGTTCGGAGAAGGCATTAGGGTGTCTGGCCAGGGCATCGCAGAAACTCATTCCTGCCTCGATATCCTGGCGCAACATTATAACTATACCTTTTAAATTTTTATTCTCAATCTGCTCTCCTAATATCCCTAACGACTGGACCAAAGGGATACCCGCGTCAATCATCGTGGCTAATTGGCGCGAGAAGATAACCAGGTCATCATCTTTTATTTTTTTTGCCTTGGTTTTCGTTTTTAAATCTTTCTCTTTTACTGGCTCAACGGAAATAACCACCAATTCTTTATTATGCAGGGCATTGGCGACCTCAACATCTGAGGCGCCGTCTAACATACCAACTACTGTAAGTCCATCCTTATCTTTGGCGGTATAGCGATAAGTACTCATTCTTTATATTGGTAATTTATCCGCAATCTTTAAGAAAGCATCAACCACTTTTGGGTCAAACTGTTTACCGCTATTTTTTTTAATCTCTGCGATCGCCTCTTCTTTCGGAAGCGGGGTTTTTCTATAAGCACGCGCTGAGCGCATGGCATCATAGGCATCTGCCAGATTTATTATACGCGCACCCAGAAGAATCTCCTCTCCTCGCAGCCCTTTTGGATAACCCCCACCATCATAGTGTTCATGGTGTTGTCTCACTAACTCTACCACCGCACCTAAAAAAGTCAGTGGTTCTAAAATCTGTGCAGCAGTTTGGGGGTGAAGTTTTACCTGCTTCCATTCTTCTTCAGTCAGGCTAGAGGGTTTGGAAAGGATACTGTCTTGAATCCCGATTTTACCTAAGTCGTGCAATTCGCAGGCCTCTCTAATCAGCTCAGTCTCATTGGCAGAAAGGCCCAACTCTTGAGCAATGAGCACAGCGCATTTGGCCACGTTTTCAGAATGACTATGGGTGTAATGATCCCGGGCATCTATGGCCTGGGCCAATGCCTTAATTGTACGCATATAAGTTGAGCGCAGGTCCTCATAAAGCCGTACGAGATTTTTTGTTGACTCCTCTATTCTTTTGGCCAATAGAGTATTCTGCTTTTGTAAATTAACTGACTGCTCTTGAAAACCCTGCATTAATTTACGATGCGCAGCCGTCAAGGAATGCAACTCTACGCCTTTTTTAATAAGAAAAAATAACTTTTCTAAGTTAACGGGCTTGACAATAAAATCATAAATTCCCAGTTTGGATATTTCTCTTAATAGGCCGGGGTTGTCATTTTCGAAAAACGCAATGACCACGCAATCCGGGTCTATCTTTTTTAAGGCCTTGAGGAATCCTGGAGTATCCAACTCCGGTTTACCAAATTTGGCAATAACCACATCAAAACTATTCTGGCTAAAATCTCCTAAGGCTGCTTGTATATCAGACGCGCAAGAAACCGAGCAATTGCCCTTAATCATTAATTCTTCCATAAAATACCTGGATGCTGTATCGTCGTTATCAAACAATAAAATCCTGGGGTTTTCTCTCATAGGTTATTCCTCTGTAGTTACTCTGATCGCTTCATCCAGGGTGATGAGTCCTTCTTTTACTTTTAAAAACGCATTTTCTCTTAATGTCTTCATGCCGCAATCTCCAATAGCATATTGTTTTATCTCATCAATCGATTTTCTTTTTATAATCATCTCCCGGATATTATTATCAATCATAACCGTCTCCAGGATAGCTATTCTACCATAAAACTTCGTATTATTGCAATATTTACAGCCTCTGGCAGTATAAAAAGTTGCTTTTTCTTTAAAGCCGATTTTCTTCAAGAAGTCCTCGGGTATATCTACAGACTCTCTGCATTTAGTACAAATCTTCCGACAGAGTCTCTGGGCGCAAAGCATAATAAGACTGGATGCAACCAAGAATGGTTCAACCCCCATATCAATAAGACGGGTGATACTGGAAATGGCATCATTGGTATGCAGCGTAGAGAAAACTAGTTGGCCGGTCAATGATGCCTTTATGGCGATATCCGCGGTCTCGGCATCCCTTATCTCGCCAATCATAATTACATCAGGACTCTGTCTTAATAGGGCACGCAGCCCTGAAGCAAAATCAATGCCGATCTCAGGCTTTACCTGGATCTGGGTAATCTCTTCAATCTGATATTCTACAGGGTCCTCAATAGTAATGATATTTTTATCTGGAGTATTTAACTGGTTTAATATCGAATATAAAGTTGTGGATTTACCTGAACCTGTAGGCCCGGTAACTAAAATCATACCAAAGGGCTTGGCTATCGCTGCCTTAAATATATCTGTAGGTTGCCCGGAAAAACCCAATTTATCTAAACCCATAGATAAATTGGATTTGTCAAGTATGCGCAGGACAAACTTCTGGCCAAACGTCGTGGGCAGGCCTGAGACACGGAAGTCTATCTCTTTACCCTCAAATTTTACCTTAAATCTTCCATCCTGTGCGATACGGTTTTCAGTAATGTCCAGGTCCGAGATAATCTTAATCCGGGCAAGAATCGCATTCTGGTTTGTCTTAGGAATTTGGAATATATCATGCAGTGAACCATCAATACGATATCTTATCCTTAAGGCATCCTGCTCTGGTTCAATATGGATATCAGAGGCCCTCTTCTTTAAGGCCTGAGTTAACATAAGATCCACTAATTTTACAATGGGTGCCTTCTCGCTCTCTTCTTTGATGGCACTGGTAAGCTCAATCTCTTGCTCCTTAAGTAATTCTATATCTTCTTCTTTCTCTAAATCTGTTTGCCCCGAAGAAGCCTCTTCTAAAATCTGCTGCATATTTTCAGATTCCCCGTGATATTGTACCTGTATAGCTTGAGATATTTCCTTTTCGGGGCTTAAAACAGTATCAATATTACAGCCGGTAAGGAGCCTTAAGTCATCCAAGGCAAAGATATTTAAAGGGTCAGACATAGCCACAGTCATGGTATTACCTATTTGAGACAATGGAATAATATTATATTGCCTGGCCATGCGTTCAGGGACGAGTTTAATAATCTCAGTGTCAAACTTATATCTTGCAAGATGCAAGGTAGGCATATAAAGCTGCTCTGACAAAAGAGAAAGTAAGCCCTCTTCAGAAATAAACCCCTCCTTCACCAATATACTTCTTAAAGGTATCTGCTTTTGTTTCTGTATCTCCAATGCCTTCTCTAATTGTTCTTGGCTAAGATGTTTACTTTTGACTAATATCTCGACTATATTCTTTTTTAGTGTCTGCATCGCGTATTATTCATCAGGTGCGGTTACCCGCAAGACCTCTTCCAGCGCGGTTATGCCCTTTAATGCCATCTCTAACCCCTGTTCTCTGAGCGTCTTCATCCCTTCCTGGCGTGCCTGTTGTTTTATTAAATGTTCTTGGGGCTGGCTTAATATCAACTCCCGGATCTTAAGCGTTACCAGGAGAATCTCGGCAATAGGTATCCTTCCGCTATAACCGGTATTAAAACAGCGCGGGCAACCCTTGCCTTTAAAAAATTTAGGATTCTTACTCGTATCGACGGCCAATTTTAAAGTATCCATGATCTCTTTTTTTATAGGGTGTGGTTCCTTACAATGAGTGCAGACCTTACGCAGGAGTCTCTGAGTAAGCACACAGACCAAAGATGAATTAATTAAATAGGGTTCAACCCCCATATTAACCAGGCGTACAATTGCCCCGCTGGATGTGGTAGTATGTAAAGTAGAAAGAACAAGGTGGCCGGTAAGGGCGCTCTTAATGGCAATATCTACAGTCTCATAGTCGCGTATTTCACCAATCATAATCACATTAGGATCTTGCCTTAATATGGAGCGCAGGGCAGAGGCAAAAGTCAGGCCTATTTTGGGCCGGGAGGTAACCTGATTTATCCCTTCCAGCTGATATTCTACAGGGTCCTCAACTGTAACAATATTCTTAGAGGGCGAATCTACAAATTTTAAAATTGAATATAGTGTCGTAGTCTTACCGGAGCCTGTTGGCCCGCAGACAAGTATCATACCATGCGGAAGCTTGGCTGCTTTTTTCAATTTAGAGATTCCCTCTTCAGCAAAACCTAATTTGTCTATGTCCAGGAGCGCGCAAGATTTATCCAATATGCGGATAGCTACTTTCTCGCCTAAGCTGGAAGGAAGAATGGATACGCGAAAGTCTACTTCTTTTCCTGACATCCTGGCCTTAAAGCGGCCATCCTGAGATAATCTGTGCTCGGCAATATTTAAATCTGACATTACCTTGATACGAGAAACAATAGGCGGATGCATATTTTTAGGAGGCGCTTGTTGCTCTTGCAGAACACCATCGATACGAAAGCGCACTCTCAACTTTTTGTTCAATGGCTCAATAAGTATATCTGAAGACTTCTTATTAATCCCTTCTTCCAGTATCATATTGGTAATCTTAATTACCGGCGCCTGGCGGCTAATCCGGTTCAGTTCTTGGTCATCAGGCAATACCTGTTGTTCTTCCTTTATAAGTTCTATGGAAGAGGAAGCCATCTCTTTAATCAAACCGTCGATGACGCCCGTGGTAGCATCAGGATAGTAGGCCTCTATGGTCTGTAATATATTTTGGCTGGAGGAGATAATCGGATTTATCTTATAACCCGTAAGGGCCTCTACATGGTCAATGGCAAATATATTCAGAGGGTCTGCCATAGCCATGGCAATAGTATCGCCCATCTTGGATATAGGAACTATTTGATAATGGCGGGCAATGTTAACGGGAATAATCTTTATTACCTCCTGGTCTATCTTAAATCGTTTTAAATCAATCAAGGGGAAATTCAATGTTTCGCTTAATAATAAAATAAGCTCGTTTTCTTTAATAAAATTTAAATCTACAAGGATATCGGAAAGCCTCCCCCCTTTTTTCTTCTGCGCCTCTAAGGCCTGATCAAGCTGTTCCTGCGTTATAAGCTTATTATTAATGAGTATTTCGGTCAGGTGCTCTTTTAAGGAAACCATTTCTTTTTATTCCTTATCTTTATAATATCTCTCTATAGCCCCTTTGATATCCGAAGACGTAGAAACAAAGATCTGAACCTTGCAATTAGAAACTAATTCCACGTCCTCGATTGCCTGTTCATTAAGAGGATTGGACATAGCAATACTGAGATTGTCTTGAATCCTATCTATGGGTACAAGCAGATATTGCCGCGCAACCCTTCCGGGAATAATATTAATAATTTCATCATCAATCTCATAGTTAGACAATGGTAAATATGGAAAACCGTATTGCATGGTTAAGGCCTTGGCAATATCCTCTTCTTTTACGAATCCCAAATCTACCAGTATCTCACCGATAAGACCGTCTTTTTCTTCTTGTAGCTTTAAGGCCTTATCCAGTTGTTGCTGGCTAATCATTCCATCATCAATGAGTAACTGGCCTAATTGTTTTTTTCTTATCCTTTTAATTGGCATCTTAAATGACAATGCGATTCTTGCCTTCTTTTTTGGCAAGACTAAGCAATTCCTTTGCCTTACTGATCAATTCTTCGGCCTCTATGCCATCAAGGGGGTTCTCGCTTACGCCTCCGCTAGCGGTAAGTTTCCTGTCTGCCTCTTGCTCTGAGCTAAAGGCATACTCTATCTTCTTCCTTATATCATTAGCTATCTTTTGCGCTTTACGTTTATTTTTCTCAGGCAAAACAACAGCAAATTCATCGTCAGCTATTCTGGCCACGCGGTCAATCTCAGTAACAGAGTCTCTAATCGAATAGGCAATCTTCTTTAAGGCGTTCTCAGCTTGTAATGAACCGAACTTATTGCGAAATCCTCCAAAATTGTCAATACCAAGGAGGATAAATGCGCAAGGCCGCTGAGAGACAATCGCCCTTTTTATCTCTTCTTGTAAACGATTGCGGATAAATACCTCATTGTATAAACCTGTAAGTCCGTCTTTTATCTCTAATTTTTCCAGGCGATGCAGCAATCTGTCGTTTTCCTCGGCAATAGCCAGCTGTTTGGCTAAAATATCCAGCAATTCTATATCAGCTTTCTTATATGAAAAGAGCTCCCGGCTATTTCCAATACCCAGTATTCCTATTATTTTTCTTCTTAAAAATATCGGTAAGGCCAGGGTATTCTTTAGGTTAAATTTTTTACGGAAATCTGCGTTTAGGTTTTCGGGTAGCATATTTTCATTATCTAATATGACTGGCCCGCTAGTCTGAAGGAATTTATTAAATATGCTCTCTTTGCGTTCTATCTTAATTTTTAATACCCGCTCTGAATTTATGCCATCAGCTGCTTTCATATAAAAAGCCTCATTCCCTTCCTCTATATAAAGAAGATAGGATAGATCGGAATCAGCCAGAAATTTTGATTTTTCCAGAATAAGTTGAAGTATATCTTCTAACTTGGCATCTTGAGAGATTAAAGAACTTATCTGTAATAATCCGGAAAGCGTAAGGACGTGTCTCTGTATCTTGAGATTTATCTCATTGGTCCTCTCGTTATAACTCTTCAATTCATTCATGTTACTGCGAATACCCTGGGTAAGTTTATTTAACGAATCCGCTAATTCACTCACTTCATCCGCGGGAGTTATTTCTAATTTGCGGTTTATATCCCCGGCGGCAATTAATTTGGCCTCATTACTCACAGAAAGGATACGGTCAAACACTTCCTTTATCAGGAGAAAACCAATTATACTGATAAATATACTTATCAGAATGGAGAGGACTATGTCTAACTGAAAACCCAGATATGGCAATATATAATTTGCAACAAGGTATATGCATACCAATAAAGGCAGTATAGACATCAGATAAAAGGATACCTTTAATTTATACTTAAGCCCTTGAGCAGCTAAAGAAATATTTTTATCCTTAGGCATCTTCTCCTCCTTTATTCTTTTAAGTTAACGTTATATTATACTTCTTATTTTATTCTAAGGCAATAGCCAGGTTGGCTTCTCTAATAAGCTCCTCTTTACTTATGCCCATATCTAAAAAGTCCCACGGTAAAACTTCATCCTTGGACTTTTCTCTTAAATAAAAATTAGGGTTTATACCTGATTCCTTAAAGGCATCAAGCCACTTATCCAGCATAAAATAATTATCCCAGGCATCAAATTTTGCGCCTTTACTAAATGCCCTAAGGATAACCTCGCTCAATCTTCTATCTCCCCGGGATAATACCCCTTCCAAAAAACCCATATCAGGATTATGCAGGCTCAATTTTAGTTTATTATTTCTTATTTTTCTTTTAAGATAACCCTGTTTATATCTTACACTCTCCAAGTCTTGCATCTTAAGCCACTGAAACGGCGTATGCGGCTTGGGGATTAATGTATTTATGCTGATATTAACCTGTGCGGGCCTCTGGTTGATTTTTTTTCTTAATTCTGATACCTGGTTAGCAAAACCTATAATCGCATCCAGGTCTTTCTCTTCTTCTGTGGGCAGGCCAATCATAAAATAGAGTTTTATGCGTTCCCAGCCGCAAAGATATGCCTGTTCTATTGCCCTGAAGAAATCCTCAAGATTAAAATCTTTGGCCAGAATCCTGCGTAGCCTTTCAGTAGCAGCCTCAGGCGCAAATGTAAAACCTGTCTTTTTAATCGTAGCAATTAACGCAGATAGATTTCCTACTGTAGTCTTTGGTTTTATAGAAGGTAAAGATATGCTGATGCCTTTTTCTTTAAATAAACCCACTAATTGCCTTAAGAGTTCTTCCACATCTCTATAGTCGCTTACTGATAGCCCGCCTAAGGATATCTCTTCGTAACCTGTACGTTTATATACATCCGCGGCCATGTTTATTATATTTTTTACACCCCTTTGCCTGAAAGGGAAATACTGGAGTCTGGACTGACAGAAGCGGCATCTATTGGGACAACCGCGCATAACCTCTATGCTGATGCGGTCGTGAACTATCTGAATATAAGGTATCACCCAGTCTAAAGGAAAATATGCGCTGTCTAAATCTTTTACGAAGCGCTTCTTAATTTTGGTGGGGATACCTTTGACCTTGGGCCTTAACTCTTCTATTTTTCCTTCATTGTTATATATCGCCTCGTATAATGATGGCGCATATAATCCCTGGACACCGGAAAACATAATTAGTAAATCTTGCTTATCTATCTTGCCTGCCTTAAATTGTTTCTTAGACTTTCGATAGATATCAACTATTTCTATAATTGCATCCTCTGCTTCTCCAATAACAAAGAGGTCAAAGAACTCATGCAGGGGTTCAGGATTCAATACGCAAGGTCCGCCACCGATAACTAAAGGATGGCTTGAGTCGCGCAGGGAAGATTTTAAAGGGATCCCGCCTAAATCCAGGATATTTAATACATTAGTGCAGCCTAATTCATAGCCCAGAGAAAATCCAATTATGTCAAACTCCTTAAGCCTCTTTTTAGACTCCAGAGAAAAGATTTCTATATGCCTGTTGCGCAAGAATCTTTCCAAATCTAAATCTGGAGAAAAAAACCTCTCACAACAGGCATCTTGGATATTATTCAATATGCCATAAAGGATCCTCAGGCCTAAATTGTTCATGCCTATTTCATATAGGTCAGGAAAACACAAGGCAAATTTTATCTGCTCGGGGTTAAAATCCTTCTTTACCGCATTCCATTCTCCGCCGATATAACGGCCCGGCTTTTTTACCTGTAATAGGATATCGTCTAACATAATACAAATACCGAGATTAAATTACCAATTACCAATTGGAGATTGGTCATTGGTAATTTATTTGACATTGGGAATTGGCAATTGGTCATTAAGGTTTTAAAATACTGTTCTTGTTCTGTTGATATTCGCCAATATCCCCAAAGATATAAAAGTTACAAATAGGCATGAACCGCCATAACTGGCCAAAGGCAAAGGCAGGCCTACAACCGGGGCAAGCCCAAAGGTCATGGCGATATTGATAAAGACCTGAATAACCAACATCAAAGAGATCCCCCAGGCCAATAGTCTACCAAAGTAATCCTGCGTACGCAGGGCAATCTGAATACCTTGCCTAATTAAAAGATAATATAAAAATAATACTATGATACTCCCTGCCAGGCCCCACTCTTCGGCAAGCGTAGCAAATATAAAGTCAGTATGCGATTCGGGTAAGAAATGCAGCTGGCTCTGTGTCCCACAAAGCCACCCCTTGCCAAAGATTCCGCCTGAGCCAATGGCAATCTTAGATTGAATTATAGTATAGCCTGCGCCCAGGGGGTCTATATTAGGATTTAAAAATACTAAGATTCTCTCCTGCTGATAGTCTCTTAAGAAATGCCAGAATACAGGCCCGGAGAATAAGGCAACCAGCAAAAATATCAGTATGTATCTTAACCTTACCCCCGCAAGATAAAGCATGGCTATAAATATAAAAGATATCAAGACCGCGCTTCCTAAATCTGGCTGTTGTATAATCAACCCCATAGGGACAGCTACAAATATAAATGGAAAAAGTAGACCGCGCAATATTCCAAATCTGCTTGCCCTTAGGGAAATATCATCAACTGATTTCGAACTAAAATATCTTGAGAGAAATATTACAATAATTAATTTTGCCAACTCTGACGGCTGAACATTAAACCAGATAACTCTCAGCCAGCGCTGGGCGCCTAGACGACTAATCCCCAATACAAATACCAATAATAACAATAATATCATCAAGGCATAGAGGATATATGTAATATCCCAAAGGCGACGATAATTCAAATTAGACATAATCAGAAAAAAAACCAAGCCTAAGATAACCCATAATATCTGACGTTGATAAATTAGTTCCCAGAATTTACCTTCTTTCTGGTAGGTGCAACTATAGATAGAAAGAATGCCGATGGAGGCGATTAAGAGAGCAATTAATAGTATTATAAACTTAGGATTTCGCATCTTTTGACTTTGTTACAGAACCCCCTCCTTGATCATCGCCTCTATTATTTCTCTGGCTAATACGCAGGAGGCAAATCCTGAGCCGCCGTGTTCTAACAATACACAGATAACAAATTTCGGATTTTCAAAAGGAAAGAATCCCGCAAACCAGCCATGGGATTTCTGGCCAGGCGCGACCTGGGCAGTTCCGGTCTTACCGGCAACGGAAACAGACAGATTAGATAATACATTACCCGTACCATTAGGGTCTGCTATAACATTTTTTAAGGCCCCCCTTATGTAATCGATGGTGCTTTCTTTAATAGGTACACGCGTAATCTTCCTCTGGCTAGTAATACGCTGACCCTCTATAGCCTTAACGATATAAGGAGTGATAAGGATCCCTTTGTTGGCAAATACCGCCATCATGCGGCTAATCTGCAGAGGAGTAACTAACAGTTCTCCCTGGCCTATAGAAAGATTTGCAGTATCGCCATCAAACCAATTCTGGAATTTATAGATTCTTTTTAATAGGGGGCTGGGCACAAAACCGCCTGCCTCATATGGCAACTCCACTCCGGTAGGCTTTGATAAACCAAACTTAAGGGCATAATTGTGTATTAGTTGGGCACCGAGAAGAAGACCGGTCCTGTAGAAAAAAATATTGCAAGAATGCGTAATAGCATTATATAAGTTCTGTTGATTATGCCTATCCCAGCAAGAGAATTCCTGCCTTCCGATATGCATAGTGCCGGGGCAAGAAAATGTAGTTTCCGGGTTAATCTTGCCTGTCTCCAGGGCTGCGGTTGCCAATATTAATTTAAAGACCGAACCTGCAGGATAAAGGCCGCTGATGGCACGATTTATTAATGGCGCGTGGGGATTATTAAAAAGATTGGTAATTGAGGCCTCGCTCTTTTCCATAAATATAGAAGGGGCAAAATTTGGGTTGTTGGCCAGGGCTAAAATCTCGCCTGTATAGGGCTCCATGAGAATGACACTGCCTTTTTTATCTCGGAGTTTATCTTCGGCTATCTTTTGTATCTTTAAATCCAAGGTCAGCTGAATATCTTTTCCGCTCTGCGGCGGCCTAAAACCTAACAGACGCACAATCCTGCCGCGATGGTCTACCTCTACCGACGACCCGCCTTCTTCCTGGCGTAAATAATAATCGTATTTTTCTTCCACTCCCCCAAAACCTACTATATCCTTGGCCTTATAGCCGTAATCTGCTAATTTTCTCAGGCGCCAGTGGTCAATCTCATTTAGATAACCGAGTACATGGCAGGCAAGCCTTTTATAAGGATATACCCTTTGGGGGTGAGGTTGTATAATTATATTGGCAAGGCCTGGTTTTAACTCTTCTAAGGCAAAAACCTTCTTTAGGTCAATATTCTTTGCCACTGTAACAGGTAGAAACGGTACAGTAAAGCCGCTGTTAAATGCCTCTTTTAAATCCTGGGGACTCCTACCTAGAACGCCAGATATTTTTGTCAGTGACTTCTCTAGGCCCTTCTCTTCCTGAGGCAAAATCATGACATCATAGGAAAGATAATTATCTACAATAATATTTCCCTGGCGGTCAAGGATCCTGCCCCGCGTACCTGGTTGTGGTAGAAGCCGGATACAATTTTTATTACTTAATTCTCTGTATCTGTTGCCCTGTATAACCTGCAGATTAAAAAGGCCAAAGGCTAAAAATAAAAAAACAAATATTACTGCGGAATTAACAATCTTTGTTCTCATTATCTTATTCCCAGTTCCAGGCCCCTTGAGGCAGCCATCTGGGGAAAGTTCGGAAAATCTTAAATACTAAAGGCGCAATAATGGCGGTATATAAAGATTCAAGAAATGCAATACGCAGGGAAATACCCAAGGGGATAAAGAATCCACCTGAAAAAACCAATATTAATCCGGTGATTATATTGTGGGAGGCCGTAATAATAAATATAACTGCCATAAGAATAAAGTTATTATCTATGGATATCCTTTTGGACAATTTCATAATTAGAAAACTCCATAATGGCAATAGCAGCGTATTTATGCCGAATGTATTTATGCTAAAGGCATCTTTTAACACGCCGGCAAAGATGACAAAAAATATAACCCCCTTCAACTCGAAAAACAGACTCAAGATAACTACGACGATTAAAAAAAGGTCTGGTTTTACGCCAAATATCTTAAAATAATCTAAGACTGCAACCTCAAGCAACCCTAGAACGACAATAATAAATAAAAAAAACCACTTCCTCATTGGATTCCTTTCAATCAACTAATGCCTATTGCTCTTAAGGCGTATGTCGCGGGGGATACTATGGTATAATTATCAATACCTCTTCAATGCTAGATAGATTAACCGCAGGTTTTATTATGGCGTAACGGGTCAAACCAGAAAGTTCTTCACCTACCTCTATTACTTCACCAATAAGCAGGCCTTTAGGATATGCATCGGTTAAACCCGAAGTTATAATTACATCGGAAATCTTAATATCAGCTCCTTTAGGTAAATATTTCATAATTAAAGAGTTTCCTAAAGTGCCGGATACAAGTCCTTCTTGACGGCTGCCTACGACTATGCAGGAAACCCCTAGATTCGGGTCATTAATGAGCATTATCTTGCTTGTAGATTCCGTGGTCTCAATAACCCGGCCTAGAAACCCCAAATAAGTCATGGCAGCCATCTCTTGCTTTATGCCATTATATCTGCCCTTATCGATAATAACTACTGAAGACCAGTTGTCCGGAGAACGGCCAATAACCCTGGCAGCAATTACCTTGTAAGGCGTTTTTTGTTTAAGGGAAAGGATGTCATTCAATCGCCTATTTTCAAGATAAATCTCATCTAGAGTATTGATTTTGTTTCTTAATAAATCTACTTCTCTTTTCAATCCTTCATTTTGCATGAGATTACGATGATAAAAAATAATACCGCCAATCTCACGCCTGATTAATGTTAATAAACTAAGGGGATATTTGAAGGTGCTTAATATCGTAGTTCTTAAGGCAGGATTTAAACTGGAAAGCAATGTAAGCAGAAATATAGAAACGGCTAAATAGATTAAGCTTTTCTTTTTAAACTTCAACACATCTTATTTTCAAAACCTAAGAGTGCATTTCAGATTTTATGGGGACAGTAACCTTTTTTAGATAACGTATCTCATCCAGGACTATGCCTGTACCGCAGACTACGGCAGTTAAAGGGTCGTCGGCAATGTGCACGGGTAATCCTGTCTCTTCAGATACCAGCTTATCCATGCCTCTTAATAGCGCCCCGCCGCCTGCGATAACAATACCATGTTCTATTAAATCCGAAGATAATTCGGGCGGGGTCCTTTCTAGAGATACCTTGGTTATCTCTAATATAGCGCGCAAAGGTTCCTGTAGCGCCTCTCTTATCTCTTCCGAAGTTATTGTTATTGCCTTAGGCAGACCGGCAACCAAATCCCTTCCCTTTACCTCCAGCGTCATCTCTTCCTCTTGGGGATAGGCAGAGCCAATTTTTATCTTTATCTCCTCGGCAGTGCGCTCGCCAATCATCAAATTATATGTCTTCTTTAAATATTCAATAATGGCATCGTCCATCTCGTCTCCGCCAATGCGTATGGACTTAGAAAAAACAATGCCTGCCAGTGAGATAACGGCAATCTCGGTCGTGCCTCCGCCGATATCTATCACCATATTGCCTATGGGTTCTTGTATAGGAAGGCCCACGCCGATTGCCGCGGCAATCGGTTCCTCGATTAAAAATACCTCTCTGGCGCCCGCGCGCTCTGCAGAATCCTTAACTGCGCGCTTCTCCACTTCTGTAATCCCTGAAGGTATGGCTATAACTATCCGGGGCCTGACTAGAACGTGACGATGATGTACCTTCTTTATAAAATATCTTAACATCGCCTCAGTTATTTCAAAATCAGCAATAACCCCGCCTTTCATTGGCCTAATAGCCACGATATTGCCGGGCGTGCGGCCAAGCATACGTTTGGCCTCTTCTCCTACGGCAAGGACCCGGGATGTACCTCGCTCAATAGCCACCACTGAGGGCTCACAGAGAACAACGCCTTCGCCTTTTACATAAACCAGGGTCGTAGCCGTACCTAAATCAATACCCATATCATTGGAAAATAAACCCAGTAAATAATTAAACAATTTTTTGGCTATTTCTTTAAATTCTCTCATCTTCTCTCCTTCAAGGTCTAATACCGAGAATTCTACCAGAGATTAAACCCTATGTCAAATAAAAAGTTAGCAAAAATCTATCTAGGAGGGTATATCATTAAGGCCTCTAATTGACTCAAGAAGTCAGGGAATGATTTATTAATACAGGATACATCATCTATAAGGGTCTTACCTTCTGCGGCCAGGCCGGCTACAACCATACTCATTGCTGTGCGGTGGTCGCCAAAACTCTGGAGGCGGCAGCCCTTAAGTTTCTTGACGCCCTCAATGACTACCTTCTCTGAATTGCCGTCTTTAAGAACTTTAACGATAGCGCCCATCTTCTTTAGATTCTCAGACATTGATCTTATGCGGTCTGTTTCTTTTACGCGTAGCTCACCTACGCCTTCAAATATAGTCTTAGCCTTTGCCTGAGAAGCCGCTACCATCAAAATTGGCAATTCATCTATTAAAGATGGTACTTCATTTTTTCTAATTACTGTACCTTTTAATGAACTGCTTCTAACTATCAAATCTCCCATAGGTTCAATGCTCGATGCTCGATGTTCGGTACTCGATACTCGAATCTTTGCTCCCATCCTTTTCAGAACCTTAATTATTCCTGTGCGGGAAGGATTTAAACCTAGATTTTTTATCAAGATTTTTGCCTTTGGCAGTATGGTTGCTAAAACTATAAAAAAACTCGCCGAAGATACATCACCGGGTATATAAATTCTTTTGGGAGAAGCCAATTCTTTGTTTCCTTTTATAACTATTGTATTTTCAACAAGCTTTATATCTGCTTTAAATAACTTTAACATACGTTCTGTGTGATCGCGTGTCTTTATCTGCTCAATCACCTTCGTATTTCCTTTTACATAAAGACCTGCCAGCAATATTGCTGACTTTACCTGCGCAGAGGCAACAGGCATCCTGTAAGTGATAGGCTTAAGATTACCTCCGCTGATTGTAACCGGTGGATAATCTTCTGCTTTTAGCCCTTGATTTTTATGTCTTGCCTTTATTTCAACGCCCATTGAGATTAACGGTATGGTTACACGGCGCATTGGTCTTTGGAGAAGGGATCTGCCTGTTATCAGTTTGACCCTAAAGGCTCTTCCTGCCAAGACACCTAAAATAAGTCGCAATGTGGTAGCAGAATCACCCACAAAAACAGGACTTTTGGGTTTCTTTAGCCCATAAAGTCCTTTTCCAAATACTGTAATTGCAGGACACCTTGCTGCCTGGGTCTTGAATTTTTGTGTTATCCTGATGCCTAATTTCCTAAAGGCCTTTACTGTATAAATACAGTCTTTATTGGCAGGGAAATTCCTAATTACTGTCTTACCTTTACTGATTGCACTTAGGATTATCGAACGGTGGGCTATAGATTTGTCACCTAAAAGGGTAATTTCCCCTTCCAGGCGCAAGGCTGGCTCAACCCGAAGAGACTTCATTTAGTCTTTTGTATGACCTTATCGCCTTCGCTGACTTTATTTTTTACCTCTGCAGACTCCAATCCCGCTGCAGACATAGAATCGTGAATCTTCTCTACTGTAACATCACATACGTATTTATCATCATGATAAACAGAAAATATGTGACCCACCTTCACTCCCTCTCTGCTACCTAAATTTATCACCACAAAATTATAATCTTTATTTATAACCACTATTATACCTTCCAGGACTGAAGGCGCTTTCTCTTCTCTCTGTATATCAACTGATGCCTCTTCAAGAATATCACCCTCAGGGCCCACCACAATCTTACCCAGTTGGACATCGCGCTGGCCCCTAGAACGTTTTTCTAAAACCTCCATTTTTTTCACTAAATCTGCTTTTTTGGATTCCAGCTCATTAACCTTAACCTGCATCTTTTCCATATCTTTCTGTGTCTGATTAAGTTCCTTTTCTAAATTTGACTTTACCTCTTTCTGTTGCTCTAAATCTACCTTTAATTGTTCTATCTGGGTCAATGCTTCTTGTTTTAAATTTTTCTCCTGCTCTAAATCGCCGGTTAGCATATTTAACTGTTCTTGGGTTTCCTGTAATTTAAGTTCCAATGTAGAAATTATATTTTTGGCCTCTGCCAGCTTTGTTTCGGCTATCCTTTGCTTTATCTTTGTATCACCCAATTCCTCTTGGAGGGTTGTATTCTTTAGCCGTTCCTTTTGTAAAAGACAGAAGACTCCGCCTGCCAAAGATAAAGAAACCACTATTAATATAATTAATGTTACTATAGGGATACTTTTCTTATCCGCCATTCTTGCCTCCTTCTGGAATTCTATTCAGACTTCGGCTTAAAAGTTATAATGTTTTAAGTATAGCATCTGATATGAAAAAATCAAGTCCTATTTTTAATGAGCAGATAATTTATGGAGCTCGTAAGAGCGACATAAATTATAGCGAAGCGTCTGCGAATTAACCCCGCACCATAGTGGTGCGTGGTAAGTCATACTCTTACTTATTTAAAGATTTACTAAACTCTATCGGCAGAGCGCAAGAGAAATCTAGGAATTTTCCTGTACGCGGATGTGTAAAACCAATATATTTGGCGTGCAGTGCCAATCGGCTAAATTCATTATTTTTACCGTATTTATTATCACCCAAAATAGGATGCCCTATAAAATCAAGATGTACCCTCAGCTGATGGGTCCTGCCGGTAAAAGGCTCCAGCTCCAGAAAACTGGAGTCCTTTGCACGCCTTAAAGTCCGATAATATGTCTTAGCGTATCTTGTTTTCCTGCCAAAACCTACGGACATATTTTTTCTCTTATAAGGATGCCTGCCGATAGGTAGTTCAATTATATGCTCATCAAATTCCACGCTGCCTTTTACCAGGGCGACGTATTTTCGCTTCACGCTATGCTGGGAAAACTGTTGCCTAAGATGATGATAAGCGACATTGTTCTTGGCAATAACCAAAAGCCCCGAAGTCTCCTTATCTAATCTATGCACGATACCAGGCCTATTGGGATTAACATCAGATAGATTCTTAAAGTGGTATAAAAGGGCGTTTACTAGTGTATGTTCGTAATTTCCTGGCGCAGGATGGACTACCAATCCCGAAGGTTTATTTATTACGGCTAAATCCTGGTCTTCATAAATAATATCCAAAGGGATATTTTCTGCCCTGATCTCATTTGTCTTTTTATCCTCAATCTGGATTCTAACTTCATCATCTGCCTTTACCTTATAATGCGCTCGAGGCAAGGCAACGTTTTTTAAGACCACCTTGCCCTCTTTAAGTAACCTTTGTATAAATGTCCGGGAAAATCCAAGATTTTTATGTTTAGAAAATTCTAAGAGAAACAAATCTAAACGCATACCGGCGTCTTGCGGCGATATATTTAATTTATATTCTTGCATTTTCAATGAGTCCCGCATTTGGCGGGACGAATTGAGAAAAGTTTTATGCTGCTTAAGACAAATATTACCAGGCTTATAATCTGAAACAAGGTTAACTCTAGAAAAATAACCTCATTATCCGCACGTAAGAATTCAATAAAGAATCGAACTATCGAATAAAGCAGTAGATAAAGAAAGAAAATCTGGCCTTGGCGGTGAGGCCTGTCTTGTAAAAATCTTAAGAGCAGGAAAATGAAAATCAGCAGCAAAGAAGAATATAGTTGCGTCGGTATAAGAACTAACCTATGGACCGGGAAATAAAGGCCAAATCTGGATATCTTGCCAAAACAACAACCGTTTAGCAAACAACCGATCCTGCCTATCGCCTGTCCCAATGCCACAAAGGGCACCACTAAATCAAGAATTTTATATAAGAGCGGATTCCTTTTCTTTAAATAGGCAACGCCAAAAATGATGCCCGCAAATAGCCCTCCGAACCAGGAAAGGCCTCCGTATTGTAGCATAATTATCTCAAGGGGATTTTTTATATAATAACCCAGATTTTCGATTATATAAAAAATACGTGCTCCTATAATGCCGGCAACAAAAACCAGGAATGCAAAATTAAAGATTATACTGGTATCGATACTTTGTTTTCTTGCCTCTGCCATCGCCAATACCACGCTTAGGCCAAAGGCAATACTAAGCATAAGGCCATAAGAGTAGACGGTAAAAGGACCTATCTTGCAGATTATGGGATACATTTTCAACTCAAAATTCAAAACGTAAAAGTCAAAACCACAACTAAAAATTAAAAACTTTTTACTTTTGACTTTTAACTTTCAATATAGACCATCCCAGCAATATTGCCCCAATTGTAATAGCGCTATCGGCAATATTAAACACAGGCCAGATGCGAAAATCCAAAAAATCTACGACATACCCTAAAAATAGGCGGTCAATAAGATTTCCCAATGCGCCTGCTAATATAAGGCTTAAGGAAACGTTATAAATAGAAAATTTTTTATATCTGGATTTATTAAGCTTAAAAACGGCCAACGCTACAGCAAATAAAGAAATAAAGATGAACAGGGGAATCTGATCTTTGAGGATTCCGAAGGCTGCGCCGCGATTATGGACGAGCGTCAAATGAAATATCCCCTTTAGTATAGGCAGAGATTTGTTTAATATTAATTTTTTAGTGGCGAGAAATTTAGAAAGCTGGTCTAAAAAAAGGACGAGCAATATAAAGATAGGTGGCATCAAGGAATTCTTATCGCTTCTCTTTCTTCTCCTGGCACTTGAGGCAAAACCGGGCGTAGGGCACAGCCTTTAATCTGGTTTTTGAGATGATTAACTTACATTCTTCGCATATACCGAATGTGCCTTCTTCTATTTTTTTCAAGGCATCGTCTAACTCATATAACGATTTTTGCCCGTTAGAGGCCAGGCCCAATGAAAACTCTCTATCGTATGTATCTGTGGCCACATCAGCCATATGATATGAATATCCGGAGATATCGCCAGCAGCGTCTTTTTGAGACTTTTTCAACGTATCTTCGGATATGTGCCTTATTTCTTCAAGTATTTCGTCTTTTCTTTTTAAGATCAATTTTTTGAAATACTCTAAATCTTTCTTATTCAATTTCCTTTTCAATTTATTTTCCTCCTATTGCTGATAAACATCTTGCGCAAATAAAACTGTGACTTTTATCTTTACCTACAGATAGGCAATAGTTCCAGCAACGTTGACATTTAAGCCCCGAGGCCTTTAAGGCCTCTATTGCAATATCAGGATACTTACTGCTTATAACCAGGGCCGAATCTAAATCTTCCTTTCTTATCACCTCTACCTGAGATACCTTAAATATCTCAGGTAGGTCGGCTTTAAAGCTTTCTAAGTGTTTATACCTGATTTCATCTTTTGTCAATATATTTATTCTGGCATCAAAGGAACTGCCGATCTCTGTCTGGCTGCGTTTTGCTTCCAATATCTTGGCTATATCGGGAATTAAATCTATAATTGTTGAAAAATATTCATCTTCTTTAAAAGTCCGGGAAACCGGCCACTCTAAAAGATGGACGCTGGAATTAATGCCTTTCTTACCGGGCATATGCTGCCATATCTCTTCTGCGGTAAATACCAGCATGGGTGCGATCATCCTGACCAAAATACTTAATATCTCATAGATAGTCGTCTGCGCAGCCCTTCTCTGGGAAGAACCAGAGGCATAAGTATAAAGCCGTCCTTTAACCATATCCAGATAATACATTGATAATTTCTCATTACAGAAATCATAAATAAGTTTATAGGCTTTATAAAACTGAAAGGATTCGTATGTACCCTCGGCAGCCAACAATACTACACTGGCTGTTCTTAACGCCCATTTATCTATATCTTTGAGGTTTTCATAATTTATTTTATGTATCTGAGGATCAAAATCATATAAATTACTGAGCATAAATCTGGCTGTATTTCTTATCTTGCGATAGGCCTCGGAAAGCCTGGATAAAATTTCAGGCGAAATCCTGATGTCGTCGTTATAATCGCTTGAGGCCACCCAGAGCCTTAAGATATCAGCACCGGAATTTTTAATGATATCAAAAGGTAAAATTACATTTCCCAACGATTTAGACATCTTCCTACCTTGGCCATCAACTACAAAACCATGGGTGAGCACACTTTTAAAAGGGGCTTCTCCATCGATACATAGCGAAGGTATTAGTGAAGATTGAAACCATCCCCGATGCTGGTCAGAACCTTCAAGATACAAGGCAGAAGGAAATTCTAAATCCTTTCTTTTCTTTAAGACTGCCTGATTGCTTACCCCGGAATCAAACCAGACATCCAGAATATCCGAGCCTTTGGAAAATCTATCTCCTTGGCAATGCGGGCATTTCAGGCCTTTTGGTAAGAAATCCTGGATATCTCTTTTAAACCAGCAATCCGAACCTTCTTCTCTGACTATCTGGGCAACTTTTTTTATTACTGAGCAATCAAGAAATTCCTCTTTGCATCTATCGCAAGATAAAGCCGGTATCGGAACACCCCAATACCTCTGGCGTGAAAGGCACCAATCAGGCCTTAGTCTGACCATAGTTGAAATCCTCTCTCGACCGGCTTCAGGAATCCATTGCACATCTTTGTTTATTACACTAAGGAGCTTCTTTCTTAAGCTTCTATGCTCAAGCCTTAAAAACCACTGTTTTGTTGCCCTAAATATTATCGCACTTTTACAACGCCAGCAATGTGGATAAGAATGCCGGACTTTATCTGTAAAAAGCAAGGCCCCTAAATCTTGAAGTCTTTTAATGATAGCCTCATTTGCATCATATACATTTAACCCTTTGAGATCCCCTGCGGTAGAATCAAAATTACCTTTAGCATCTACCGGCATTATAATCTCTAATTTATACTTTAAGCCGGTTATATAATCCTCATTCCCATGGCCAGGCGCAGTATGCACCAGGCCTGTGCCTTCATCCCTCAAGACATACTCTGCCAAAACCACCTGACCTTTCCTGGATATAAAGGGATGGTTGTAGCTCAGGCCCTCTAAATCTTTACCTTTGATTTCTTTTATCAGCTCATAACTATCTATCCCTGCTTGTTCTAACGCCTTCGGCAATAAATCCTTGGCTAAGATGAGATTGCCCTCCTCCGTCTTTATATAAGAATAAATAAAATCAGGATGTACGGCTACAGCCACATTGGCAACCAGTGTCCAGGGCGTAGTTGTCCATATTACCAGATAAGTTTCTTGCCTGTAATTTTCACTTTCATCTAATTGAAATTTAACATATATTGAGGGTGAAATATGGTCTTGATATTCAACCTCTGCCTCTGCCAGGGCAGTCTCGCATTTAAAACACCAATTAACCGGTTTTAATCCGCGATAGATATAACCTTTCTTAACTAATTCATTAAACGAACTTAATATGGTCTCTTCATAATCAGGGCTTAAGGTCAAATAAGGATGCTGCCAATCGCCAAATACGCCTAAACGTATGAATTGTTCTTTCTGTATGGAAACATATTTAAGGGCATAATCACAGGCCTTTTTTCTAAACTCTACCTGGCTGATTTGATATTTATTAATCTTAAGTTCCTTAAATAACTGGTGTTCCACCGGCAGGCCGTGACAATCCCAGCCTGGCACGTATGCAGAATCGTATCCGCGCATAGTCTTGTATCTGATAATGATGTCTTTGAGGGTCTTATTCAGGGTATGCCCGATATGTATGTCTCCGTTTGCATAAGGCGGGCCGTCATGAAGGATATACTTTTTCTTACCCTTTGATTTTTCCCGGATAAGGCGGTAGATACCATTATCCTGCCAATCCTTAAGAAAAAGGGGCTCCCTTTTAGGCAGGTCTGCCTTCATGGGGAATTTGGTCTGAGGAAGATTGAGAGTATTCTTATAGTCCATCTTTCTAACTCAAAAGTCAAAACGCAAAAGGTAAAACCACAATTCAAAACTTAAAACTTTTTACTTTTAACTTTTGGTTTTTACTTTTTACTTTTGACTTTTTACTTTACCTGATATATTTTCCGATGATAATCTTTAAATCCTTCTTTATCTTAGCGGGTATAATTTTCTTATCAGTAATGATTGCATGTTTAAGGGTATCGCCACAAGCGCAATTTCTCTGAGCGGTGAGATTTTTTATCACTGTGGATAGTATCTTCTTGGCATTCTCAACATTCTTGAGTAAATTCTGAATTACCATATCAACGGTCACGCTTTCATGTTGCGGATGCCAACAGTCATAGTCGGTTACACAGGCCAGGGTTGAATAACAGATCTCTGCCTCTCTGGCTAACTTAGCTTCAGGCATATTGGTCATGCCGATAATATCCATACCCCAGCTGCGATAAAGATTTGACTCCGCCAGAGTTGAAAATGCCGGTCCCTCCATATTTATGTAAGTGCCTTTGTTATGTATGGTTAATTTAAGACTCCTGCCCCCTTCGTATATTATCCTGCTCAGTTCTAAGCATACGGGATTGGCGAAGATGATATGAGCCACTATTCCCTGATCAAAAAAGGACATCTTTCTTGCCTGATTAGTCCGGTCAACAAACTGGTCTACCACCACAAAATCCAGAGGCTTAATCTCTTCTTTAAGGCTCCCGCAGGCAGTAACCGAAATAATCCTTTCTACTCCCAGTTTTTTCATCCCGTAGATATTAGCCCGGTAGTTTATTTCACTGGGAGAAATGCGATGCCCTACTCCATGGCGCGGCAGGAACACTACTTCCTTGCCTTCCAGATTACCAACGATATACTTATCCGAAGGATCCCCAAATGGTGTCTGCACAGCTACTTCTTTTATATCTTTAGTACCCTCGATCTTATATAGACCGCTGCCTCCGATTATTCCGATACGCCCCATTTATTTACTCCTTTTTAGATAATTCCTCTGCGCGCTTCTTCGCTGCCTTTACAGCCTCAATCAAAGATCCAGTTGCATGCAAGGCATCTAAACCAGCCAATGTAGTACCCCCTTTAGATGTAATTTGTTTTTTTAGTTCAAGTGGCGGTATTTTAGTTTCTGCCAATAATAGCTGACAGGCATTGCCTGTGCCTGATGCTATAAATACCGCCTCTTCATGCTTAAGGCCAGATTCCTCTGCAGCTCTTGTCAGAGAAATAATAAATTCTCTTGTGAATTCTTCAGGATTTTTATTGCCAGCCAGAATTGATTCAATACTATCGAAATAAAAGCCTGGGCCGCTCCCTGATACGGCAGTGACAGCAGCCATTTTTTCTTCTTCTATCCTTAAAGTCTTTCCCATATAATCAAATAATTCCTCTGCAAAATCAAAATCTTTCTCTGTGGCAAATTTACCTTTTGACAAACAAGAAATCCCATGGCCAACCTTTATCCCCATATTTGGCATAACCCTGACAACCCTAACATCTCCTAGCGTCCTCTCAATATATCTTGTACTTATCCCGGCGGCTATAGAGACTATCAACTTATCCTTTATTAGGTATTTCTTAATTTCCTCTAGAACATCATCAAAATCCTGTGGTTTTACAGCTAATATCACTGCATCAACCTTATTTACCAAATCCACCAAATTATTGGCAACATTTATCTCTGAAAGACTCTTAGTTTTAGTTCTGTCTTTATCAAAAACCCAAAGCCGATGTTTTGATTTAATTCCTTCGCTAATGACAGAACCCATATTTCCAAAACCTATTATACCTATGGTTTTTTTCATCTAACTCTCGAATATTGCCCGGCCTAATCTTACCATATTAGAGCCTTCCTCTATTGCTACCCCAAAATCATCCGTCATGCCCATTGATAAAAGTTGTAAGTTGTAAGTTGTAAGTTGTAAATTATTAATTTTATCTCTTAGTTTCCGCAATAACCGGAAATAAGGCCTGGCTTTTTGAGGGTCATCTACAATTGGAGCAATAGTCATCAGGCCTTTGACGTTTACGTTTTTAAATTCAACTATCTTTTTTATAACCTCAACTGCCTCTTCGGGTTTTAAGCCGGATTTGTTGGATTCAGCAGAAGTATTAACCTGGAGTAAGATGTCTTGAGTCTTATCTATCCGCGCTGCCTGTTTATCTATCTCAGAGGCCAAACGCAGGCTGTCTACGGACTGGATTAAATCAAAAATTCTTACCACTTCTTTTACCTTATTAGTCTGTAAGTGGCCGACCATATGCCACTTTATAGTTTGGAGTTTTGAGTTATGAGTTATGAGTTCGTTATATTTAACGACTGCTTCCTGGACTCTGTTTTCTCCAATATCAGTTATGCCGGCTGCTATGGCTTCTTTTATTTGTTCCGGCGTCCTGGCCTTGCTTACAGCGACAATAGTTACTGAATTAGGAATGTGCCCCCTTACCTTAAGGACATTGTCTCTGATCATTTATCAATATTAATCCCAATAAGTTCTGAATTAAAACATATTATACCTCATAAAACTACCGGGTCAATTAAAAGTATTCCTGATAGACCTCTTTGACTCTATTAATTATGTTAAGGAAAGGATTACGGGCAGGCCCCCTGGCATAAGGAAATTGAGTTTGGCCATTATACAGCAACTGAGAGATTATGCCTAAGGGGATAAGATAGGTTAGATATCTTCCTGAGGTAAGAGCATCGTTTTTATTTACTAAAGAGGCCATACTGGGATGGGTAATGCGCGCTATTTTGACTGAGACCCCTAAGGTATCCTCTAATCCCTCAAGGAATCCTTCTAACAATACACTCCTTCCTGATATTACAAAATTATTCACCTCATCACAAGGAATCTTTTTTTGTATTCTATCCTTTATAGTTTCATAGATTAATTTTGCCTTAGAGGTTATTATCTCTGAGACCAGGCTTTGTTTTATCGGTTTATATATATTATTCTTTTTTATCAAGATTTCCTGATCCTCCTTTGTCTGGCTGGAATCTGCCACTATCGCATATGACCTCTTGATATCTTCGGCTAACTCCAAAGGTATTCTTAATGCCTCGGATAGCCCTTCTGTTAAATCATTGCCGCCGATGGATAAAACTTCAATATCGCGCAGTAGTCCCTCTTTAAATACTAGCAATTCGGTTATGTCGCTGCCTATATCACAAAGTATATTTATACCCTGCTTAAGTTCTTTGCCGAAAACGACCCCACTCGTTGCTATCCCAGAAAAAAAGAGTTCTTTCATTTCATAGCCCGCCTGATTTACTACGCGCAGGAGGCTCTGTAAAGAAGCTGTCTTGGCGCAGACCAAATATAAGTCTACTTCCAACCTATGGCTGTATAGCCCAAGAGGGTTTAAAATGTTGCTTTTTGAGTCTATATTATAACTAAAAGGTATCTGGTGGATTATTTCTTCTTCGAGGCTCAAGCCCAATATCCGCGCCTGCTCATTTACCTTACGTATGTCGCTGCCTGTTATAATTCTACTTGCCCTCTCAGCAAGCGGTATAACGGCATGGCTGTTTTTAGTAATTATCTGGCCTCCAGAAAGATTCAGATTCAGGGATTTGATATTTATACCGGATTTAACTTTTAAATTTTTTAAGGTGCGGGCCAGACAATCGCTTAACTCTATAGAATCTATAATTATACCTTTTTGCATACCCTTGACAGGCAAGCTCTCAAAGAAGATATCGGCGATACAGCCTCTTTTAATCTGAGCAACCGCGGAGGCGATTTTACTTGAGCCAATATCTAATGCGCAAATATAATTAGCGAACATCTTTAAATTTTATCACCGCTTCTTTAAATCTCAGGTCAATATATTTTATATTACCGAGGCCGTTCTTTATCCGGGCCTCCCCCAGTAATGTGTTTAAAATATTAATCTTATTTTTAAGTTCACCCTCTCCAATCTTTACTACTAAACCTTCCAGCAAAGAAAAGGATGCACTACCAGGATCTCTGACATCCACTGTTCTTAATTTATAATCTTGCATCCTCTTATTATTATTTATTGTTTTTATTATATTTAAAGCTAGCGTCAACTCTTTGATGTCATATTTCCGGGCTACTTTAGGGCCAAAGATCTTTGTCTCTAATCCTAAAATAATAGGTAGAACATCTGTCTCTAATTCAGGCGGCGGGTCAAAGAGGATCTGGTCTTGGTCCACGCAGAAATATCGATATAGCTTTACCAAGGCCAGGGGCTTGCGTTTTATAAAGTCTATAAATAACCGATTGGGTAAAACCCTGATTAATCTAATCTTCTTGTACGTCGGGTAGAGTTTTAATATATATCTTGATTCCCTGTTTAAATCAATATCGAAAATATTCTGGCCTTTAAGGTAAGAAAATTCATCCGGCTGGCCTTGGCTGGCTATAATGCCTTTTATCTTAAAATAATCTAATTTCTTTAATGCCTTCCCCAAATACCCAATGATCAAACAGCCGCTGACAACAACAACGATGAAGATTATTGGCTTAACCGGAAAGTTGCGTAACTTTATCCGGGGAAGACGTAATTTTATCTTTGGCTTTTTCATATGCTAATCTGATTAAGTTAAGGCACAACTGGTCAAATTCGATACCGGCTACCTTGGCTGCCTTAGGCAGAAGACTGGTAGTTGTAAGGCCAGGTATAGAATTAAGCTCTAAAACATAAGGGATATCCTCTGTACTTAAAATCATATCCGCCCTGGAGAAACCAGAACAACCCAAAAGGTTATGCGCTGACATAGCTATAGATTGGATGCTTTTGGCAATCCCTTCTTCTAACTGTGCCGGTGCTATATATTCTGTAACTCCCGGCTGATATTTAGCCTCGTAATCAAAAAATTTTCTCTTAGGGACTATCTCTATTACGGGTAATGCCCTATCATCCAATATGCCTACTGTCACCTCTCTGCCCTGAATATGCTCCTCAATAATTATCCTTTCATCAAAAGTGAATGCTAAGCCGATGGCCTTGTGTAATTCTTTCTCTGCCTCCACTATGCTCATGCCAATACTGGAGCCATGCGCGGCAGGTTTTACCACTAAAGGTAAAATAAGATTGTCCGTAATGTAACCGGGGAGGCTATTGTTATAAAAAGACTTCTCTAATACCTCATACCTGGGTACTATCAATCCAGCCCCTTGAAATACCTTACGTGAGGCAATCTTATCCATAGCCAAACTGCTTGCCAGGCGGTCTGAGCCGGTATAAGAAATATTCAAATTATCCAGCATCTCCTGGATTTGCCCGTCTTCACCAAAACGGCCATGCAGGGCTATGAATGCACAATCTATCTTATGTGCTCTTATTAATTCAATATTTTCTTCTATATTATCTGTCTTTATATCAATAGCTACTACCTCAGGCATCATTTGTTTCAAGGCTTCATAGACAGCCTTTCCGGATGCCAGTGAAATAATCCTTTCTGTAGAAGGCCCCCCCATCAAAACAGCAATCCTGCCAAATTGAGCAGCTAGAGGGTCAATCTTTGTTATTGCCATATCTTTATTTCCGGTTCTAAGGTTATATTAAATTTGGCCTTTACTCTTTTCTTTATCAAGCCCATTAACCTCAGGATATCTTTGGCGCTTGCATTCTTAAAATTTAATATAAAATTTGCATGCCTTAAAGAGATAGATGCGCCCCCAATCCTTGTTCCTTTTAAGCCGCAGAGGTCTATCAATCTACCTGCTGATCTGCCTCTTGGGTTCTTAAAGGCGCAGCCAGCAGAGGGCAAAGATAAATCTTGAGTGAGCCGACGGTAATTAAGGTATCTATCCGTTTTGTCCTTTATCTGTTGTTTATTCTTTTTAAACAGTTTCAAGCGCGCATGTAAAATTATATACTTTGATAAACCAGAACGCCGATAACCAAATTCTATATTTTTTTTATTTAAAATCTTGATTTTCCCCTGGCCATCCAGCACTGTAACGTCCTTTATGAGGTCTGCAATCCTGGCCTCAGGTATACCCGCATTCATTACCAATGCCCCGCCTATAGTGCCGGGGATACCCCCTAAGAACTCGCTACCTGATAAGCCATGTCTTTGCGCTTGTAGAACAACCTGCTTAAGCATTGCTGCGCTACCTGCCTGAAGATAATCGCCATTGAAAAATAACCTCTTAAAACAAGGTGCATTCAGGCATATAACCGCATGATCCAAACCCTTATCAGAGGCTAAAATATTACTCCCTGCGCCGATTATTAAAAAAGGCACCTTATGTCTTTTTAATAAGTTGAACGCTGATTTTAAACCCTCAATGTCTCTGGGCTCAATAAAGAATTTAGCTCTACCGCCAACCTTAAATGTCGTATGCTTCTTTAGCGGCTCATTTAACCTGATCTTGCCTCTTAAGTCTTTCCACCAACTCATCAGAAGTTCTCCCAATATCGCCTGCCCCTAATGTAATTACCAGGTCCTGCGGTTTTATAATCTCTAAAATGTGTCCCGTTATTTCTTCTTTAGGCAAAAATCGTAACTTTTTATTTGGGTTATACTCTTTTATCTTATCGCACATAGAGCTGCCACTGATTCCTTCCAAGGGCAACTCAGAAGCCGCATAGATATCGGTCACAACCAGGTAATCGGCTAAATCAAAACTCTTTGCGAATTCATCTAGAAGCAGCTTTGTGCGCGTAAAACGGTGCGGCTGAAATACAACAATTATCCTCTTAACTTTTAAATTTTTTACTGCCTCAAGGGCCGCCCTTATCTCTGTGGGGTGGTGGGCATAGTCGTCGATAACCAGGTATCTTTCGTCCCTAAACTTAATCTCCAGGCGCCTGGCAACACCCTTATAGCCTGAAAGTACCTTCTTAATCATCCCTAATTTTATATCCAGCTTGAGCCCTAAGGCGATTACTGAAAGGGCATTAGAAATATTATGCTCACCGCCCAGCGCCAGATGAAATCTATCCACAAGTTTATCTTTATAAAAACAATCGAATTCAGAACTCAGGCCATTCATTTTTATATTCCGCGGGTATACATCGGCATTTTTTTTAAGGCCAAATGACAGATAACTCTTTTTATAATCCTTTAATATATTCTTTATATTGATATCATCATTGCAACAAAAGGCACAGCCATCTTCTTGCGTCTTATTTAAGAATTCCTTAAAGGCATTGACCACATTTTTAAAGTCACTGTAGTAATCAATATGTTCGTAGTCTATATTGGTAATGATAGAGTATTTAGGCTGGTAACATAAAAAAGAACCGTCGGATTCGTCTGCCTCGGCCACAAAAAATTTACCATTCCCCAAAGAGGCATTGGTATCTATATTTCTTAAAATACCGCCTATGGCTACAGTAGGGGAAAAACCCGACTCTAATAATAAACAGGATACTAAAGAAGTGGTTGTAGTCTTACCGTGGCTGCCAGAGACCGTAACCACAACCTTGCCTTCCATCAGTTTAGCCAGGGCCTCTGCCCTTTTCATCAAAAGAATACCTAATCTTTTTGCCCGGGTAATCTCTGGGTTATCCGTCTTAATGGCAGAGGAATAAATAATTAAATTAGCGCCTGCAATATTTTTAGGGTTGTGTCCGATAAAAATTTGGGCTCCTAACCTCTTGAGTTCATCCGTCGTCTTACTTTCTTTTAAGTCTGAACCGCTTATCTTTATGCCGCGACGCAGAAAAAGTTGTGCAATCCCGCTCATCCCGATACCGCCTATACCAATCAAGTGATAGTGCCTATTCATGTCGCTAAAGACAACGCCTCCTCTACCAGTAAAATATTAGCATTGAGTCTTGAAATACCATCATAACTCAAACGCATTACTCCCAGCCTCTGGTGATCATTTATAAGTTCATCTATAGTCTGTCTTAATATACCGCTGTGCAATTTATGGTCTTCAATTCTAATAGCACAACCTTTACTTTCTAATACCTGGGCGTTGCTGGATTGATGCCTCCGGGCATAAGGATAAGGCACGATTATTGCGGGAAGTTTGAAATACATAATCTCGGCAATTGTAGTTGCACCGGCCCTAGATAATACCAAATCACAGGCACTATAGGCATAGTGCATAGACTCTAAAAAACTGAATAATTTGGCATTAACATTTAAAGTTTGATAGCTACGTTTTAATAAATCGTAATCCCGGCTCCCGGTAAGATGGATAATCTGTATTTTTTCAATATCGGATATTGTAGATATTGCTTTTAAGAAAGCGGTATTAATATTGTGGCTACCCTGGCTGCCCCCCATTACCAAGATGGTAAATTTATAATCGCTAAATCCAAAAAATTCCAAGGCCTTATTTCTATCGCACCTTTTTAATTGTTTACGTATAGGATTACCTGTCAGGGCTATTTTTTGCTGGTGCCCCTTAAAATAATCCCTGGTCTGGGGGAAAGAAATAGCAATCTTATTGGTAATTTTCCCCAAGAACCTGTTAGCCCTGCCCGGGATGACATTCTGCTCGTGTATTAAATTCTTTATACCAAAGACCCGGGCGAGTGAAACCATAGGTATAGATGCCAGGCTGCCAAATGCCACCACAATGGCGGGTTTAAAACTTAAGATTATAACTAGGCTTTGGAAAAACCCCTTAATAAATCCTAATATAGCCATAATATTTTTAAAATCAAGACTTAATTTAATAGGAGAAATTGAAATATAGTTAACTTGATAGCCAAGATTTTCTAACGGAACTGTTATATTTCTTTCCGGTAGAACCAAAAGCGCTCTGATATTCTTGTCTCTGGCCTTCAATGTCTCTAAAAATTCCAAGGCAGGAAATATATGTCCGCCGCTTGCACCGGTAATAACTAAAACTCTCACTTTAGCCTTTCTCTAATCTCAAAAAGGGGGGGATCATGTATAATCTCCTGAGCGGGCGATATTCATAAGTAGCCCCACGCTAAACATATCAAAGATAAAAGAAGAGCCACCATAACTAATAAAAGGAAGCGGCAGGCCCTTTGTAGGCAATATGCCACAGGAGACTCCAATATTTATTATTACCTTAAGGGAAATCATTAAAACTAACCCCAGGCTTAAAAAATAACCAAACTTATCCGCTGCATTCTTTATTACCTTAAACCCCTGCTGTATAAAAATTAAAAATAATATAATTATACCTATTGTGCCTATAAGGCCCAGTTCTTCTCCGATTATAGAAAAAATAAAATCGGTGTGTGCGGCAGGCAGATAAAATAATTTCTGCTTGGATTGCCCTAAACCTATCCCGAATATCCCCCCTGAGCCCAAGGCAATCTGCGACTGGATTATCTGAAAACCACTGCCTTTAGGGTCCAGCCAGGGGTTTAGGAAAGCCGCGATGCGCATCCTCCTATATGGAACGCTAAATATCAATATATATAGTACTGGCAGGCTGGCTAAAACCACAGATAAAAGATAAGATAATCTTATACCCGCTACAAAAAGCATAATAAACACCACCATTCCTAATGCCACGGCAGTCCCCAAGTCCGGCTGCATCAGGATTAATACTATGCTCATGCCTAAAACAAGTATCGGCGGCAAGAATCCCCTCAAGAAATCTTTTATTACATTGCCTCTGCGGCTAATAAAATCTGCTATATAAATGACTATAACTATGTTGGCTAGTTCTGAAGGCTGGAAACTAATAAATTTAAATCTAAACCATCTCTGGGCCCCGAAAACTTCCCTGCCTATCCCCGGAATTAAAACTAAAACTAATAAAAAAAGTGAAAATATTAACAGGGATTTTGACCATTTTCTTAATTTTCTATAATCAATACTCATAGCTAAAAATGCAAGGGATATTCCGATAAGAAGAAAACTAATATGTCTTTTTAAGAAAAAGAAACTGTCATTATATCTCTCTGTGGCATATATGCTAGAAGCGCTATAAATCATTACTATGCCGATAGATATCAAAATAACTGTGGTTATAAATAGATTTACTCTACTATTATGTCCCATGATGACTTTGGTTTTTAACTAAATCATAAACTGCCTTCTTAAAAACCATGCCCCTCTCCTCAAAATTAGAAAACATATCAAAACTTGAACACATCGGAGAAAGTAATATACAATCACCAGATGCGGCTTTATAAAAGGCCGCCTTTACTGCCTCTTTTAAAGTAGGTACTTCATCAATAGGTATAAAACCTCCAAGCGTATCTTTCATTTTCTCCCTGGCCTCACCCAAAATAATCATCGCTTTGACATTCCTGCGTATTAAATCCAAGATAATGCTATAATCACTACCTTTATCTCTACCGCCGGCAATTAAGATAACGGGCTTGCGGATATTTTTTAAGGCCCATATCGTGGAATCTACATTGGTGCTCTTGGAGTCATTGATAAACTCTATGTTGCCTGACTCCGCTACATGCTCTAAGCGATGCTCAACGCCCTTAAATTTGCTAAATACCTCCAAACATAATTCTTTTTCTATACCTAATATTGAACCCATGGTTAAAACTGCTGCCTGATTAGGATTTAGGCTCTGCGTCCCGGAAAAATATACAACATTGACTTTAGCCCCTTGGGCTAAATCCCTGAGCACAGGATCCTGGCTATTCAAAACTAAATAATCAGATTCGTCCTGATTCATAAATATGCGTTTTTTTGCTTTTAAATATTCTTGCATATCTTTATATCTATCCAGATGATTAAGGCCGAAATTTAGCATAACGGAGATATCGGGTTTAAACATCTCTATTGTCTCTAGTTGAAAGGAGCTTACCTCTAAAGAGACAAAATCAGATATCCCCATTTTATCCAATTCGCCACAAAAAGAATTACCAATATTACCACAGACAAATACCTTTTTCTTTTGCGCCTCCAGTATCTTACCTATCAACGTAGTCACGGTGGTCTTGCCATTGGTACCAGTCACGGCAATTATTGTAGCCGGACACAGAATCCAACCCACCTCTATCTCGCTGATAATAGGAATCTTAAAGCCTTTAGCCCAAATCATGGGTAATGCCTCATCCGTTACCCCTGGTGAAACCACGATTAGATCCCTGCCTCTTATGAATTCCTGCGAATGTCTGCCTAGTTCAATCTTTGTATTTTTCGATTTTAATTCCAGGGCCTGCAAACGGACTAAATTATTATCTTGGGCTTCTGTCACGCTTACCTGGGCACCTAAGTCAGAAAGCACCTTAGCGCAGCTCACGCCACTGCGCCCCAATCCCACTACGGTAACTTTCTTATCCTTAAAATAATCCGTATTTCTCATCTAACAAGTAATACTTATAACTTATGTCCTCGCCTATCTTATCTTTAAAGTAACTATTGTCAGGAGTGCCAGGAGGCTGGCGATAATCCAAAACCTTACGATCACCTTATTTTCTGGCCAGCCGAGAAACTGAAGATGATGATGCAGGGGCGCAATCTTGAATATGCGTTTCTTACTCAGGCGAAAAGAGGCTACCTGTAAGATTACAGATAGGGCTTCGAGAACAAATACCCCGCCCATGATTACTAAAAGTAACTCTTTTTTTATCAACAGTGCGATTGTCCCCAAGGCCCCGCCTAAAGCTAAAGAACCCACATCTCCCATAAAAATAGAGGCCGGATAGCAATTAAACCACAAAAAACCCAAACCCGCGCCTAAAATACTAGTACAAAATATAGTCAACTCGCCGCTATCTGGGATATAAGGTATTAATAGGTAACGGGAAAGGTTCATATTCCCTGATACATAACTTAAAACACTAAGAGTAAAAGCTACCATAATAACATTACCTATGGCCAAACCATCTAACCCATCGGTAAGATTTACAGCGTTAGAAGTGCCGGTTATCACCAAAATTACAAATAGTATGTAAAAAATACCCAATTCTAAAGAAATATTTTTTAAAAGCGGTATATCTAGACTTGTACTATTTTCAGGGCTTAAGAAAAGGATAACTCCTAAAATTGAGGCTAAGACAATCTGGCTAGTAAACTTGGCAGTAGCAGTGAGGCCTTTAGAGCATTTTCTGACATGTTTTAGATAATCATCAATGAATCCGGTTATGCCTAACCAGATAGTGGTGGCTGAGGCAATTATTATATACTTATTAAAGATATCTGCCCAGAGCAATACCGAGAATAACACTGCCAACAATATGAATATACCGCCCATTGTGGGCGTATTCTGTTTGTCGCTATGTAATGCATATAATTGCTTACTGTCTTCCTTCCTTATGTTCTCGGTTATTTTTAATCTGGTGAGCCATTTTATTACTAGCGGACCAAAGATAATACTGAGCAAAAATGAGGTCAATGCCGCCATAGCGGCACGAAAGGTAATATAGCGAAAGACATTAAAGACAAAGATTATATTATGTAAGGGATAAAATAAATAATATAACATATCAGCCCCTAAAGACCTCTTCCATCCTCATCAAGCGGGAACCTTTAACCAGAACTATATCGTCTTCTTCTGGAACTATCTTATTAAATAAAATATTAGCCGCCTCTTGAACAGAATCACAGATAAATATATTCTTAACATCCAGGCCGCAAGACTGCGCTGTCTGGGCAGCCATTTTAGACAATTTGCCTACGGTTATAAGGGCGTCGCAGACGCCGGCGGCTCGACGGCCCGCTTGGCAATGGAACAATTTTTTGTAATTTCCCAATTCCAACATATCGCCCATCACCAAGATTTTTTTACCTTTTGTCCTGAAATTATTCAGCGTATTTAAAGCCTGCCCTAAAGAAACGGGGTTAGAATTATATGTATCGTCTATAAATCTTACCTTGTTTAATTTTATAACCTTAAGCCTGCCTTGCGGAAAGTTAAAAGTAACCAGCCTAGATTTAATATCTTTATATTCAATGCCAAATATACGTGCCACAGCTACAGCAGCCAAGGCATTATAAATATTATAATACCCTAATGTCTTTAATGTAAACCTATATTTTAGACCTGCCAAAAATTCTATTTTCGTATTAAAGATTTTGATATCTGTGGCGGAAAAATCACACTTATGCTTAATAGCGAATCCGAAAATAATTGGTTTTTTTATTTTTCTTGCTGTTTGTTTTCTTAGTGGCCCGCTATCGGCGTTTAATATAGCAATATATGGTTTTTTTAGATTTTCTATTAACCTGTATTTTTCTCTAAATACTCCCTCTAAATTATGGAAATATTCAAGATGGACAGGCCCGATATTAGTAATTATGCCTATATTGGGCTGACATATTGCGCCCAGATAATCAATCTCGCCAAAGTGGTTTGTCCCTAACTCCAAAACAGCAATATCATGTTCGGGCCTAAGATTAAGTAAAGCCAAAGGTAGGCCTATATGGTTATTCTTTGTGCCTTCGTTCTTCAGGACATTAAATTTTTTAGACAATATCCAGGCAATCATCTCTTTGGTAGTAGTTTTGCCGTTGCTGCCAGAAATAGCGATAACAGGAATATTGAATTTACGGCGCTGGTATCCAGCGATATCACCTAATGCCTTTATTGTATCTTGCGCCTCTATGAAAGTTACATTTTTCTGCTTCTGTAATGCCCCCTGCTGGCAAGAGGCTATGATACATGCCGCCCTTTTCTTAATCGCCTCGGCAATAAAACCGTGTCCATCGAGATTAACTCCTTTTATAGCAATAAAGGCTTCTTGAGGTTTGATTGTTCTGGAGTCTATAGAGATACCCCTGGCAATAATATCTCCTCTACCCTGGATTAACTTACCTCCAGTAGCTTCTAATAGTTCATCGACTTTAAACATTTTTCTATTACCCTGCGGTCTGCAAAGGGAATTACCCTATCTTTCAATATCTGGTAATCCTCATGGCCTTTACCCGCTACTAATATAATATCACCCGATTTAGCCAAAGATAACGATTTTCTTATCGCCTCTTCTCGCTCGAGCATGACACAGAAGTTTTCTTTCTTTATCCCTTTCTTAATATCTTCTATTATCGCTTCAGGGTCTTCTGAGCGCGGGTTATCAGTAGTAATAATAGCGTAATCAGCCAATTCAGATACTACATAACCCATCTTGGGCCTTTTTGTCTTATCACGTTGGCCGCCACAGCCAAAAACAACAATAATCCTGCCAGAAGCCAATTGCCTTAAAGTACTGATGACATTCTTCAGCGCATCTTCGGTATGGGCATAATCTAGGAAAATCAAAAAATCTAAAGGCGCATCTACCCTCTCCAGCCTCCCCGGGACATAAGAAAATTTCTCAATCGCAGATTTTATTGTAGGCAGTTCTAACCCTTCTCTTAAAGCCCAGGAAACTGCCGCTAATATATTATATACATTATGCCTTCCGATCAAACTGGTTCTAAAATTTGTCTGGCCTTTAATAGTGGTCAATAAAAATTCCGTATGCCAGATATCAAACTTTATCTCTCCTGCCATGACATCCGCCTGATTTTCTACTCCATATGTAATTACCTCTGCAGGGGTTAATCCTTTAAGTATCCTGCCATATTCATCATCGTTATTAATAATAACAAAAGAATTTAAACCAATATTTTTAAAAAGCTTGAGCTTCGCCTGAAAATAGTTTTCTAATGTTTTATGATAATCTAGATGTTCTGGAGTTAAATTGGTAAAGATAGCCGAGTAAAAATTTATTCCCTCAGTCCTATGTTGGTCGAGGGCGTGCGATGAAACTTCCATGATTGCATAATCAAGGCCCCCCTTCAACATTTCAGATAAGATACAGTGGAGCTCTAAAGGACCGGGAGTAGTGTTTTTTGCGGATAAAACTTTATCTTTGAAGCGATAATTAATTGTGCCTATAACTGCGGGATTAAAATTCGCTTCTTTTAATATTGCCTCGATTAAATAAGTTACTGTGGTCTTGCCATTAGTCCCGGTAATACCTACAACCTTTATTTTTGAAGAAGGGTTCCCATAAAATTCTGCTGCTAATCTCGCTAATGCCCTGCGCGTATCTTCAACTTTTATTAAATTTATCTTATCTTGATACCTGATACCTGATACCTGATACTGAATTAATACTGCCTCTGCTCCGCGAGCTATTGCCTCTTCAATAAAATTATGCCCATCTTCATCAATACCTCTTATAGCCACGAAGATAAAATTCTCACCCACCAACTTAGAATCGCAACTTATACCCCTAACCTCAAAATCCTTCAGATTAGAATCCGTATGGTAACTATCTAGAGATTTGATTAATTGTATTAGTCTCATTGAGTGCTGTAGCGTAGTTTGCTGAAGACTCTATCTTAAGATACCGAAGAACATCATTAACTACATTCTTAAACACAGGCGCAGCTACAACTCCACCAAAATAATAGGGATGGGGTTCATCAACCACAACAACAATAGCAATAACCGGGTCTTCTACCGGAGCAAATCCGATAAAAGAGGCAATAAATTTATTATGAGAATAAGTGCCGTTGGGTTCTAATTTCTGCGAGGTTCCGGTCTTACCTGCTACTCTAAAATCAGATACCTTGGCTAATTTGCCTGTACCATTCTCTATTACACCAGCAAGTATCGCCTTCATCCTGGAGGCAGTGTCTACGGATACAACTTTACGGATCAAAGTCGGCGGAAACCTTTTAATTGTTTCACCGTATTTATCTCGGATTTCGCTGACGAGGAAAGGCTTCATCAGTTGACCGCCATTAGCAATAGCAGATATGGCACTCACTAATTGTAATGCGCTCACGCCTATCTCTTGGCCAATGGGTATTGCTCCGATAGATAGCTTGGACCACAGCCGCGGTTCCTTGATCATACCGGAAATTTCACCCGGGAGGTCAATTCCTAACTTTGAACCAAAACCAAAGAGTCTTATATATCGATAAAGAATATCCGGCCCTAAAATCTGTGCCACTTTGGTTGTACCGATATTACTTGATTGCTCAATAACCTCTCTAAAAGTAAGCCAACCGTGCGGCCGGTGGTCATGTAGGGTATGAGTAGCTATCCGGTAAGCCCCATTTTCACAGAAGATTTTATCTTCCTCTGTTACCTTTGCCTCTTCCAATGCCGCGGAGGCAGTAACAATCTTTAATACTGAGCCCGGCTCAAATAGATCACAGACTGAACGGTTACGTAATCCCTCCCGGTTGGTATCAACATATTCATTAAGATCAAAGTTGGGTCGATTTGCCAAAGCAAGGATTGCTCCGGAATGCGGGTCTATAACTATTATGCTGGCGCCTTTAGCGTTATATTTTTTGACTGCCTTATCCAGTTCTCTTTCCGCAATATACTGAATTATCTCATCCATAGTCAGAACTAAATCATAACCTTCCTTAGGCAAAACCATCTTTTCGTATAGGCCTAGCCTTCTCTGGCGCGCATCCCTTAAAAACAAGGCAAAGCCGCTTTCTCCCTTAAGATATCTATCATAATATAATTCGATACCCTCTAATCCTTTATTATCTAAACCTGCGAGGCCGATTATATGGCTGGCAAGATAACCGTTAGGATAACAACGCTTACTTTCTTTAATAAAATAAAGGCCTTTTATATCTAATTTCTTAATTGCCTCGGCTCTCTGTGGAGTTATCTTCCTTGCCAGCCAGATAAAACCTTTCTTACGGTATAATCTATCTTTTAAATAGCCGTAGTCTATATTTAGTATTGGCGCAAGCTTGCTTATAATCGCCTCTTTATCTTTATCGGGTATTTCGTAAGGTACGGCATAGAGCGATTCCACTGATATATTCACTGCCTGCGGCTTAAGATTGGAATCATATATAGTACCACGGCGGGGTTCTAACTCTACATATAGATTATGCTGTTTCTTGGCAATCCCTATAAGGTAAGTTGAACGGAAGAATTTGATAAAAAAAAGGCGGGCTATGCAGAATATTAAAAAGACAAGGAAGAATAAAAATACCGCTTTGACTCTGCGGTGATAATTGACTATATACACGAATTAAGTAAATTTAACGGTTGGTGATTGGTAGTTCGACTTTGCTGACTATTAACCCTGTCCCTGTACCCTGCCCTAGTCTTCCAAATAGAAGTATTCTGAGCTTATCGAAGGAGGCAGTGTCGAAGGGCTGATTGTCTTTGCCTCGGCTTGTCTTTTAATATCAAAGAGGCGGGATATTATATTTTCTTTCTGGGATAGTTGCCCATTTACTCTTAAGGCCTCTTTAGGCTGTCTCAATCTTACTAAATGATAAGCATAAGGCATCTGGAAATCACTATATTCAGAAACTTTACCGGCAATGCGGATTAACGAGGCGTCTCTCTCTGTATTGTATCTTAAGAGGGCATTGTTATCAAGTAAATCTTGGAATACATTCAACTTTTTCTGGCCCAGATAGGCAAGGCGAAAGATCTCTGTCTGTTGCCAGACAAAAGCCAGAGAAAATAGGGTAATAAAGGTAATGATTGTTAGAAATTTAAATAATTTCATTTAGATCCTCTCTGCAACCCTAAACTTTGCGCTACGGCTTGAAGAATTCTCTTTTATCTCATTCCTTGTTGGCGTCAGAGGTTTAGATGTTATTATATCCAATTCCTTCTTAGAGCTAAGCGCGCGGAAACCTAATTTTACTATACGGTCCTCTAAAGAATGAAAAGAGATAACGCATATCCTGCCCGACTTATTAAGCAACTTAACCGCCTTTGTTATCGCTACCTCTAAAGCCTCTAATTCTCTATTCACCGCAATACGGATTGCCTGAAAAGTCCTGGTCGCAGGATGTATGCGATAATGTCTATACCTATAAGGTGTCGCCCTAACTACAATATTACTTAACTGTAAGGTGGTAGCAATGGGGTGCCTTTGCCTCTCTTCTACTAAAAGACGGGCAATACGGTTATGCCACCTCTCTTGTCCGAAGGTCCAAAGTAAATTAGAAATCTCCTCCTGCGTGAGATTATTTATTAAGTCGTAGGCAGATATATAACTATTATTATCTAAACGCATATCCAGGGGCCCCTCATATTGAAAACTAAAACCGCGACGCGGGTTTTCTAACTGAAAAGAAGAAAGACCCAGATCAAATAATATGCCGTCTATATTTTTAATATTTAATCTTTCTAAGATTTTATCGACATCAGTAAAATTGCCGTGTACAAATTCACAGGCATCGGCAAAATCGCGTAATCTTTCAGAGGCTACGGCTAAAGACTCTTGATCCCGGTCGATACCGATAAGTTTGCCTGCCGGCATAATATGCTCTAGTATTGCACGGCTATGTCCGCCTGTGCCTATCGTGGCATCGACTATAATCTTGCCTGGAGTTAAATTTAAATGTTCTATAACCTCGTTTAACATTACCGGAGTATGAAGTTTATTTTCCACTTTAAAAATCTACTCTTCTATACATTTTCCATCAACTTCTCAGCTATATCCTCAAAGGACGCCTGCCAGTTTCCATAAAAGTCCCGCCACTTTTCCTTTGCCCAGATTTCAATTCGGTTAGAGACGCCTACGATAACCACATCTCTTTTTATCTGGGCAAAATCCTTAAGATACAGCGGAATTAAAATGCGCCCTTGTCTATCGGGTAAGACTTCTACCGCACCCGAAAAATATAAGCGATTAAATGTGCGCGCCTGCTGTTTAGTAAAAGAAATAGCTTTAAACTTCGCTTCCTGTGTCCGCCACTCCTCTTCCGCAAACATAAAAAGACATTTATCCAACCCCCGGGTAACAAAAAATCTTTCTATAAAACTAGATTTGGCAACCTCGCGAAATCTGGCAGGTAAGATAAGACGACCTTTGCGGTCTATGGAGTGCAGATACTCCCCGTAGAACATATTTGCCTTCCTTCCACTTTACGCCACTTTTAACCACTTTGTATCAAAAGTATAGATAAGAATTGCTGCTTTGTCAAGGTAAAAATTTACCTAATTTGATGGGATACAACTAGTTGGGGATATGGCCTACTATAGGCTCTACATATTGTGGCAATGCAGAGAAATTCTGGTGGAGGATTTTTTCTAAAATATGATTAATTAGGAGGGATTACCTTTTTGGCAAGAGCAACGTCTTTTTTTATCTGTTCTGCTAAGTCCTGGTGGCAGGCGAATCTTTTTTCACCTCTTATCCTTTTTATAAACTCAATCTCTAAATTTTTGCCGTAGATACTTTTCTTAAAATTAAATATATGCACTTCAATACATTTAGTTTTCTGCTTAACAGGGAAAGAATGATTCTTAAAGGCTGACTTTCTGCCAATGTAGCAGACACCGTTTAATTTCTTATTATTAAATATAACCTTCACCGTATACACACCTGAAGGTGGCAGTATTTCATGGTGGGGATTTATATTAGCAGTAGGAAACCCTAGCCCTCTACCCAGAGAAACCCCCTTGATCACACTGCCCATGACAGCCACCGGGTGACAAAGCAGTCTCTGCGCAGACGCCAGGTCTCCTCTGCTAATCAATCTACGTACGTAGGTACTACTTATGGGCTTATGGTTTATCTTGATTACATCAAATACCTTTAATTTAAAATTGTAGATCCTAGATAACCTATCTAAAGTCTTAAAATTACCCTTTGTTGCCTTTCCAAATCTAAAGTTCTTGCCCACGCATATATAATGGGCACCGATCTTTCTCATCAAAATATCTTTTATAAAATCTCCCGCTAGAATCCTAGAGAATTCCTTATTAAATTTCATAACTATACACACCTCTATGCCGAGTTGGCTGATTAGTTTCAAACGGTGTTCTAAAGAATACAAGCTGCCTTCTTTCTGGGGATGGGGCCAGAATGTAACTACTATGCTCTTGCCTTTTATACGGCGTGAAAGCCTTACTACATACTTCAATATCTGCCTATGGGCACGGTGCATCCCGTCGAATATACCTAAGGCAACAACCGGCTTTCTATATCTCCTAATCCCCCTAAACCCAAATATTATTTTCATCAATCATACCCCTTAGCGTGTCTGTCCCTGCCTGCCGGCAGGCAGGGGGTTCCTCGGACGCCCTGCTCGAAATCAAGCCAAGCCAACCCCGCTAAGAAAACTTTGTCTAATTACTATGATGTCTTTGATTTTAGGGTTCTTGCTGGAGCGCGCATTAGGATTTTTTCGGCAAAGGTGCGCAAGGCTTTACGATGAGCGAAGGTCGTGCGTGTCGAAAGGCGCCTCCGAAAGCGAAGAGTAAACCGTAGCGCACGGCGAAAAAATCCAGCGCGCGCAAGACAAAACCCTGAAATCAACGTCTCATTGAACGAGAAAATCGCCAGGTTCATTTTAGGCTTTCCCGGATTTTGGCTAAGACCCTTTTTCTTACCTCGTCTATCTTGCCTTCAATAGTGCAACCGCTGGCAGTCTTATGTCCCCCGCCGCCAAAGAATTGGGCAATTTTATTGACATCAACCTTGCCTTGGGACCTAAAATTTACCCTTACCTCATTTTTTTGGTCTAAATTCTCTTTAAATAAAACTGCTACTTCTACATCCTTTATGGCGCGGGCAAAACTTAATATATATTCGCTTAAATCAAAAGATATTTTTTTATTTTTAATTAAACTCTGTTTTACTTCAAACCATGCGACCTTTCCGTTAAAGTCTCTTCTTACAGTACTTTGTATTTTATTCAATAACCGCATATCCTCAAAAGCTATATTCTCATATACATTTTTATAAACCCCCACTACATCTAAATTAAACTTCAGGAGTTCTGATGCTATCTTATGCGTTAAACTACTCGTATTAGAATGACGGAATGAACCGGTATCGGTAAGTATGCCCGCATATAAAAGCATGGCTATGTCTTTATTCAAGGTAACGCCTAAGCCTTTATAAAGTTTATAAATCATCTGACAGCAGGATGAAGAATCTGGCTCTATCCAGTTTATATTGCCAAACCTTTCATTACTTATATGATGGTCAATATTAAGGATGGGCTTATCTTTAGTATTTAACTTAGAAACCTCACCGCATCTTCCCAGGTTCGAACAGTCTAGAGTTACGAAACAATCAAATTCTATATCTTTTAGGTTCTTCTTTGCGCCCTTGGCGGATTCGCCTTCGGCGAAAAATTTCCGATTAAGCTTTTCTATATTGTTTATCCCGGGTAAGAAATAATATTCGGTAGGGGTATTATCTTGATTTACAATAGTAGCCTGTTTACCTATTGCCTTAAGAAGCCTATAGAAAGACAGCTCGGAGCCTAGGGCATCTGCCTCTAAATTTGTATGGCTGGTAATGAGAAAATTATTATTGCCTCTTATACAGGCTATTGCCTTTTTTAGACTCATTGGATTTTTTTATCTCATCCAGTATTTCTTGTATCTTAACGCTGTGTTCACTAGACCTATCCTCTTTAAAGATTAGCTCCGGTGCAAATCTTAATCTGATTCTCTGAGCAATTAATCTGCGAATAAATCCCAATGCTGAATCCAGAGCCTGGCGCGTTTTTTGATAATCCTGGTTCTGACCTAAGACGCTGAAAAATACCTTAGCCAATCTTAAATCCGGAGTCAATTCAACCTTGGTAACCGTAATAAATCCTAAACGGGGATCTTTTAATTCGCCATGTATTATACTGCTGATTTCTTTTTTTATTGCCTTATTGATTTTTTCCTGCCTTGACATTTAAATTCTCTCTTTCTAAAATATATTGCTCCCTGCCTGCCGGCAGGCAGGCATAACTTATGTCCTCACTAACTTTTTGATCAATGCTAATTCTTCTTGTTTTGTTCTAATCCTACCATTGAGTTTTGCATTTAAAACCTCAGAGAAGATTTTCTGGTAATATGGACCGGGGGCAATACCCAATCCGGACAGATCATCTCCCGATATATACGGGCGCATGCCATTATAAATTTCAAAAAAATCCTTAATACGCCTTTGGATATTGCGGTTTTCAGACTTTGCTTTAATCAAAATGATTATCTCATAACTTAGAGGCTCAAGCAAACTAAAAATTATGGAGGGATTAACCTTAGCTCGACTTAACCGGTGAATAAGTTTACTTCCAATTTTTTTATGGGCTAATATTCGTTTCTCTTCTCCTTTACGAAAGACGAATCTCTTACAGATTGCTTGAACATGATTTATAGCCAGATTTTCTATCAAACCCATAAAATAAATAAGCCATGTATCCAGCGGCCTGCGCTGCGGATACTCTTGTCTAAACCATTTAATCTGCTTTTCAATCGCACGTAATAACTTATAAGTCCTCTTTGAAACAGAAAGTTCCAAAGCTATAAAATTGAACCCCAGCAACTGATGGATACGCCTTATCTGCTTTATAGGGCGTTCTTCTTTTAATATTAAAATTAACTCATCGCGTAGTCTTTGGGGTTGTACGCTCTCTAAAATTTTTAGTTTAACCGCTTTTTTTAAAAAGCCAAGCGTATCGGAATCAATTCTGAAATTATATCTTTTTTCAAACCGGATTGCCCTTAATATACGCGTAGGGTCATCAATGAAACTTAAATCATGTAATATGCGTATCCTCTTATTGCGCAGGTCACCTTTGCCGCCAAAGGAATCTATAAACCTACCAAAGTCTCTTGGGGTTATACTTATAGCCATAGCGTTTATGGTAAAGTCACGTCTGGATAGGTCATCTTTTAGCCTGCCCTTGGCAACCTCTGGCAGACAGGCAGGTTGCGGATAAAATTCTTTTCTGGCGCTGGCAATATCAATTTTTAAGTTAGATTTTATGACTATAGTGGCAGTTCCAAATCTTCTATGGCGGATAAGCTTTACCCCTAAGCTAGCAGCAAAATGTTCTGCGAATCTTATGCCATCGCCTTCCACAACGATATCTAAATCTAAGTTCTTGGCGCCTAAGATTAAATCGCGTACGAATCCACCTACTAAATAGGCAGGCATCTTATTTTTAGCAGCAATATCACTGGCTAGATGTATCAAATCCTGAATTTCCTTAGGTAATTTCTCTAAATATTTTTTCATCTTATTTAAGCTTTAAGCCGTAAGCTATTAAGCTCTTTAAGCTTAAAACTTAAAACTTACAACTTACAGCTACCTCTATGGCCGGGGGTGAAACGTCCGGTGTATTGTCTTAAGCCTATCCTTATTTATATGAGTATAAATCTGAGTAGTGGAAATATTAGCGTGCCCAAGCATCTCCTGAACAGAACGTAGGTCTGCTCCCCCTTCCAATAGATGCGTGGCAAAAGAATGCCTTAAGGTATGTGGTTTTATTGGTTTCTTAATCCTCGCCTGCCTGGCATATCTTTTTATAATCTTCCATAAAGACTGCCGAGATATTCTTTTTCCAAAGCGATTTAAAAATAAGAACTCGGATTCTTTTTTCTTTAATAACTGCGGCCGGCTAATCTCTAAATATCGCCTGATGCTGCCTATTGCCTTCTTGCCTACGGGAATAACCCGCTCTTTATTGCCCTTGCCGATGCAACGCAAAAACCCTATATTCAAATTGACATTATCCAGTTTTAGATTTACTGCTTCTGATACGCGCATCCCTGTGGCATAAAACGCCTCGAGAATAGCCTTATCTCTGATACCTTGAGTATCCCTGATATTTGGTTGATTGAGTAATGCCTTTACCTCATTTAAGGAAAGTGTATCGGGAATCTTTTTCCATAATTTAGGTGAATCTATTAAACTGCTGGGATTATCCTTCAAGAGCCTTTCTCTTACTAAAAACCTATAAAACACTTTGACTGCGGCCAATTGACGGGAAATTGAGTTTGTGGATAGGCCTTTATCTTTTTGATAGAGCATAAAATTGGTTATATCATTTCTAGTTGTCTTAGATAATGCGTCTTTATTACGGCCGATAAGAAAGCCTATATAGGTACTAAGGTCTCTGCCATAAGCAACAATGGTATTGCCAGCCAGGCCGCGCTCTACAGATAAATAATTAAGAAAGGTATCAACCAATTCTCTCATTTCAAATAAAAAAGGTATTGCTTTTCTTCTCCCCTCCTATAGTAGAAGATGGGCCATGGCCAGGGTAAATTACGGTATCATCAGGTAACTTAAGTAATTTATTTTTTATGGATTTTATAAGCAGCTTCTCATCTGCACCGGGAAAGTCGGTCCTGCCGATACCTTGGCAGAAGAGCGTATCGCCGGTAAATAAAACCTTACTGCAAGGCTTGCGCATTAATAGGCAGATTCCTCCTGGCGTATGGCCAGGCGTATGAATAACCTCTAATTGTATACCGTCTAATTCGATATTCTCTTTATCCTCTAGTGTTCTAATTTTAGAATTCAGGCTATAGGGCAACATAAGAAGATGGGACAGATTAAGTTCAGGATTTCTTGATAACGCTAAGTCTTTACTGTGAATATAAACAGGTATGTCAAATTTACCATCAGCGCCAATGTGGTCAATATGGGCATGGGTATTAATAATAAATGCGGGCTTTAATTTATATTTGCCTAAGGCATACCTTATCTTATTCTCTTCATCGCCCGGGTCAATAATTACTGCCTCGGAGTCGGCACGAACCGCCAGTATATAACAGTTAACCTGCATTGGCCCTACGCAGACCGTCTCTAGTATCATATTAAATGAGCAGACGACTTATGGAACGCAAGTGAACATAAGTCGTAGGCGAAGCCGTCTGCGAATTTAACCCCTCACCCAGAAAACCATAGCTTTCTTTGCTGCTGGCTGGGTGAGGGGTAAGTTCGGACTGATAAATTATGTCGCTTATATCTTTAATCTGAGGCTTCATAACTTATGTCCTCACTTATTTTACGGTAAGAGAAATCCCTCAAGATATTTCTTTTTATACGCTCTGCAGCGAGGCGGTTCCCGGCAATATTACTACCGTATATATCTTTTTTAATTAAGCCCTTGAGGCCTTTTAATTGATTAAGATAAATATCTAAGTCTTTCTGTCTTTCTTCATTCAAAAGCGATCTTAACTGTTCTAAATTCCCTATCGCTTCATTTACGCAGTCTATTTGTTTTTTATGAACTGCATTATACGACAATACCTGGATGAGTTCATCTTGCCAAGACTTCCAGTATAGAAAATGGTGACGATACAGTTCTTCCTTCGTCATTTGCGGTCTCTCGTATTCTTTAGGTTCAAACACCATCTCCTCTAAGGAAAGGTTTTCCTTTTTTGGTTTGCGGGTAAATTTACGCACAAAGGCGTCGCAACCTAACGTAGTAACTAGCAACAAGTAACTAGTAACTAGTAAAAGAGTTTTGAGTTTTGCCTGCCTGCCGGACAGGCAGGAGTTTTGAGTTTTGAGTTTCATTTAATCATCTCTTTAAACTTTTCTTCGTTGATAATACTGACTCCTAATTTTTTTGCCTTATCAAATTTTGACCCGGGATTTCCCCCTGCGACTATAAAATCTGTATTCTTGCTTACGCTAGATGCAGAACTCCCGCCTAATTGGCGCACTATATCTTGAGCCTGAAGGCGGGTAAAACTTCTAAATTCTCCCGTGAAAACAACTGTCTTCTCAGCTAAGACAGACCTTTTTATTGGGATTGCCTCTTCCTTTAGTTTTAATCCCGCCTCTTTTAGTTTCTTAATCAGCTGCTGCGTAGACTTCTGTTTAAAAAACTCAACAATTGATTCAGCCATGACTAAACCTATTTCATATACGGCATCAAAATCTGCGGAATCCGCTTTCACCAAATTCTCCAAAACCTGAAAACGGTTAGCCAAAACATAAGCTGCCTTTTCGCCCACATGTCTTATGCCCAACCCATATATGAGACGGGACAAAGGCCTGTGTTTACTTCTTTCTATAGCTGCTAAGAGATTCTGGGCTTTCTTATCTTTAAATAATTCTAATTTTAGAAGGTCTTCTTTGCCTAAAGAATAGATATCTGCAAAATCTCTTAACATGCCTTTCTCTACCAACTGCTCTACTACCGCCTCGCCCAATCCTTCGATGTCCATCGCTCCTCTAGAAGCAAAATGAATTAATCCGCGTTTAAGTTGTGCCGGGCAAGTTGGGTTAATACAGCGATAGGCAACGTCTTCTTCTTTCTCCTTTATCGCCTTAGCTAAACAGACGGGACAGACCTTGGGAATAGGAAATGTTTTTTTTCCTTGTGAATTTACAACTTTTACTACCTTGGGGATCACCTCTCCTGCCCTTTCAATCAATACCCGGTCTCCTTCTTTTACATTGAGGCGTTTAATCTCATCAAAATTATGCAAGGTCGCATGTTTAATAATTACGCCGCCGCATTCTACTGGTTCTAATTCTGCAACCGGAGTAATAACTCCTGTCCTGCCCACCTGTACACTTATAGCCTTTAGTCTTGTAGTTGCCTGGCGCGCAGGAAACTTATATGCCACTGCCCAGCGTGGACTTTTTGATGTAAAGCCTAGTCTCTTTTGCTGCTCTATGCTATTTACCTTAATGACTATGCCATCTATATCATAATCTAATCTTTCTCTTTTTTCCTGCCACAGCTTACAATAATCAATGACCTCATCCAGATTCTTGAAAAGTTTAGAGTGAGGATTAAAACGCAAACCCCAATCATTCAATCTCTTGAAAAATTCCCATTGGCTGATAATCCGTACTCCTTTATATGCCCCTAAGGAATGGGCAAAGAAATTAAGTCTTCTTTTTGCTACCAACCCCCTATCTAAGAGTTTTAATGAACCGCTGGTAGCATTACGCGGATTGGCAAACAATACCTCACCATCATTTTCTCTCTCTTTATTTAAAATCTGAAAGTCCTTTTTTCCCATATAAACCTCTGAGCGTATCTCAATAAAATCTGGAATGTATTTACCCCTTAAGGTCAGGGGTATAGCACGTATAGTTTTTATATTTTCCGTTATGTCTTCTCCGGTCTGACCGTCTCCCCTGGTGGCAGCGATGATTAATCTGCCTTTTTCATAAGTAATACTTGCGCTTACGCCATCCATCTTCAGCTCTATCACATACTCGACCTTCTCACTCGGCAACCCCTTATGCACCCGCTTATCCCAATCCTTTAATCCTTGAAAAGAACAGGTATTATCCAAGGAAAACATTTTCTGCTTATGCCTAACTGTCTTAAACCCCTTTAAAATACCGCCACTCACCCGCACGGTAGGAGAATCATCGGTTTTAAACTGGGGGTATTTATCCTCCATGCCTTTTAGCCTCTGCATCAGATCATCGTATTCTTTGTCTGATATCTGGCTTTGAGATAAAACATAATAAAGATAATCGTGATGGCGGATCTGCTGCCTTAACTTTTCTATCTTCTTTTTTATTTGCATCTTTATATTTTATCTACTCAGAAATCTATCCCAAACCCTTTAAACTCACCCTTGGCTTCCTGCCACTCTACATCCACATCGTGAATATATCGGGAAAAATATTGATTTAGGCTCTTTAAAAAATCTTTTAAGGCCTCCTCCTGGCCTTCAGCTAATACCTCAACCCTGCCATCGCTAAGATTCTTGACCCAACCAGCAATGCCTAAATCATTGGCTATATTCTCTGCGGTAAACCTAAACCCTACTCCCTGAACCCTACCGCTATAATATACGTGCATCTGTTTTTTCATTAGATCAAGTCGCAGTTATTAAACGCAGTGCGAACCTATTTTGAAAAATTGACTACTGAAATCTAATCTATGTTACCGCGCGCGGAGCGCGCTCCCACATCTCCCGCGCAGTGCTTCAGAGCCAATGGGCAAAATTTTGGGCGGGGGCAATGAAAACCGGTCTATTTAAACCTTAGAAAGAACAGGAAAAATTTGCTTTGAATATGTCGCAAAAATGCTACTTTTACGACCTCCTCCTTATTAGGTCCGCCTCTCTGCGAAGATTGTAGTAAAATCCTCCAAATGCACTCTTTGAACTGAGTCGAAGTCCCAATTTTTCTAATTGGCATTCCACATTAGGCCCAGCTAATGAAACGTCTATCCGCTTGGTGGGATCCATCTCCAACTCAAAAATACCTTCCCCAAGGTCGCGCCTATACTTAAAATCACCGGCTACGACCGTAGTACGAGTGATGGAAGCTTGTCCCTCAGTAGACCCCTCTTTAATCCTTTCAACTCTCCCGAACACAATCCCCAGGGGAGCAAGAAGAGATGCCTCATCTACAGAACCTTTGCTCCAGTGTTCTTCAATCCATTTAGCAATGTCCTTAACCAAAGCCTCCTTCTTGCTCTGCAAAAAAACAAGAAGTGTTTGACGCTCATTGAAGGTTTTAAACACATTGTAGGCCTCTTTGGAGTCTAATGTTCCATTTGCGAGATACTTGAGATAATCGAGAAACATCAAGCGGGTGGGAGAAATCTCTGTATCCATCACTAAAGCGTTCACTACATCTTCACCCTTGGAGAAGTCAACACCATAGAGACGCAACCTTTGTCCATTTGTTACAAGCGCCCACGGAACACTAAGATTGCGAGCATAGCTTAGTGCTTGCCGGGCTGCAACCTCATCCAAATCTCCTGCTTTTGCTTCGACAACACAAATTGGAGTATCTCCAGACATTAGCGCATAATCAACCTTTTTTGTTTCGGATCCCATGGTCACTGGAAATTCATGGCGAACAAAATTGGGGTCGGTAGGATCCCAAAGCAAAGCAGTTAATAATGGTTCAATAAGGTATTTCTTTACTTCAACCTCTGTCCATTTTTGGAACTGCTCTCTAAACGAGTTGACACGTTCGGCGTACTTTATAAGGTTATCGTTTATTTCTTCGCTCATTCTGTCTCCTTGTATTTATTTGAGTGGCCAAACATATACTGGTTTTTCAACCTTAACTTCTCTGCTATCTGCTTGTTGTTGGCATCCTAAAATATGAGCACCTAATTTATTTTTTTAGGGTAGGACTGTCTTTTAATCTCCCACCCTGCCAGCCGGTATTTGAAACCTTTACAAAATCATGCAATTTACACTTTGAACAATACAGTTCAAAAGCAACGGTGAAATCTCTCTTGACCTTAGGGCGATCCTCTTTCGCATATTCAGCCGGCCCTTCATTTACAATACCAAAATCTAAAATCTGCAAGACGTGAGCGTTTCCACATTTAGAACAGAAGAAATAGAAGTAATCTGTGTCTGTTGTGCCGGTAAGTCTTCCATTACTTATATTCTCTGATCCATGAAAAGGTTTTCCATTATTGAATTTTTTCATTTTCCCTCTTAACTTTCCTACTTTCCTTCAAAATGCCACAGAGTTTATCGTCCAATCATTATTTATTCTGCATTTTTATATCATATTCTCTTCTGTCTGTGGGCATAGCCGAACCAAAATCCCCCGCTCTGCCGTATTGAACTACTTTTCCATTCTCTAATGTTACCCAAAAATACTCTCTATCCCCCCAAGTCGAATCCCAAGTAGGATATAGAACATATTCTAAAATTTCTTTATTGGATTGCCCTTTGGAGGAAACGGGAGTTCCCATTATTTTTATTACTTCTACCTTAGTCATACCTAAACTTATAAGGTTACTTCTTTTTGTGGTAGCACACCCACACAACCCCATAAGAGAAAGCGTTAATATACAACAAAGACAAGTCATTACTATTTTGGATATCTTACCCATAACACACCTCACTTTTTCTTGCTCTTTATCTCTCCTTACCTTTCCACCAGCATCTCTGCCGCCTCTTCTAGATCTTCCGGAAACACGTCAACATAATACCTCAATGTCGTCGCCACATCTGAATACTCTAAATATTTACTTTTACGAAGCAAAAATTTGGGTGAGTGCCGTAAGGCACGAACCTTTTATGCTGTGTTAACCGACGCTCTTTATAAATTCAACCACTCCCCAAATTACCATGAGTGATAACACAAATAAAATAGTAGCATAAAGAACATAAAACCCCCAGCCCCATAAACGGGTACATAATGTGACCGGGTTTTCAGAGAACCATTCATCGGGAAATACTCTTTTGTTATCAACTAACCATTTGTCTAATTCTAACTTCTTTTGAATCTTAACCTGAATATTTCTTGCCGTAAGATAGTTTAAATGACATTTCCCACAGTAATAAATTGTCCAAAGATATAATGAAGTTACTACAACCGCCAAAACAATTTTGACCCATAAAAAAGGTATTTCTATTTTGTTTAACAAAAATAATCCGATAAAACCGAAATAAAAGGCTGATGTAAAAGTAAGTATCCTTATTGGCCAATCTCTATATCTGTTAATCTCTTCGATTAAAGGCGGGTGTATAAGCTTGAGTTTCTCTATATCATTCTCATTCATTTTATGGATCTCCCTTAAGAATGTCGGCTAACTTCAAATAACCGAACTACTTCGTCTATGCTCCCAAATTGGCATATTTTGCGAAGTATTTTGTCACTTCTGTGCCAGCATCTCTGTTGTCTCTTCTAGATCTTCCGGAAACACATACACATAACGCCTTAACTAATCACGCATCTGAATGTTTTAGATCTTGAGAATGACCTACCTTAAATTCTTTTGCGATGTTATGTAACATCCTTTAGAATTTGTTCCACCTCTGCTTTTAGCGTCGGAATATCTTTTCTTGTCGTAGACCAAACTGCATTGATATCTACTCCAAAGTAATCATGAATAAGCTTATCTCGCATTCCTGCTATGTCTTTCCAGGGGATATTGGGGTATTTGTTTCGTATGGTAGAGGAAATCCTTTTAGCTGCTTCTCCAATGATTTCGGTCTGCCGAATGACCCCGTCTTGAAGAAGCATGGTCTTGGTAAAAGTCTCCTCATTAACCCCGGAAAGATATCCTTCAATTCTAGCAATCGCATCTAAAATATGCTTTAGGTATATTGTATCATCCCGCTCTTTCATAAACTACCTCCATCTCATTTTTAATCCTGTCTTTTAAATACGGGCTGATAGAGGCTTCGGTTAATAAATCTGCCTTTCTGCCCAAAACCTCTGAAAGCACTCTTTCAATCCTTACAATATCGAGCAAACTCTTAGGCTTAGAAAAACGAGCTAAAAGATCAATATCGCTCTCTTCTGTAAAGTCACCTGTTACAAAAGAGCCAAATATTGCCAAGAATACAATGTCATTATTTTTGCATATTTCGAGTAACTTCTTTTTATTATTAATAGCACCTCTCATAATCTCCTCTTTTTATCTGATGTTGCTCTCTTTCTCTTCTAAAAATCCACCAAGTCAAATCTGGTCGGGGAGGTGGGACTTGAACCCACGACCTTTTGGTCCCGAACCAAACGCGCTACCAAACTGCGCTACTCCCCGAATAATCACTTAAATCTTAAATAACTCAAGTATTTTAGATAAGTATAACAGAAATCAGAAAGGTAAGCAATAATAATGCTTATTTCGCGGCGAAGTTAACATAAGTGAGTGCACAATTTATGGAACGACAGTGTCCGCCGAAGGACGGATCAGCCTTCGACTGAAACATAAATTGTCTGCACGAACTTACCCCTCACTCAGAAAACCATAGATTTCTTTGCTGCTGGCTGAGTGAGGGGTTAAATTCAGACATACAACTTACGTCATTTCATTCCGTAAGTTGTGTCTTCATTTAACACAAGTTATCGGAGGTATTAACTCTTTTGCTTAAGGAGGTCGAATTCGATATTGACCTTATCTGATGGTCCCTTAAACCCAAGGGTAGTGTTTTTAAGGGTGTGCGGAATTATATATATACTGAAGGTATTGGATTTTTTCTCTGCAATAGTAAGACTTATCCCATCAACCGCAATAGAGCCCCGGGGTAAAATATACCCTATAAATTTTGGGGGGAAGGCAATCTCAAAACAAAAATTATTATTAATATAACTTTTCTTACGGATAATCCCTATACAATCAACATGCCCGCTAACAAAATGTCCAGAAAGCCTGTCCCCTATTCTTAAAGCGCGCTCTAAATTTACCTTATCTCTAATTCTTAATGGCCCTAAATCTGTAATCTCAAGGGTCTTGGGCATAACTTCAAAACTTAAGGTATCTTTTTCCTTTTTTATGACCGTAAGGCAGGTACCATTTACAGAAATACTATCGCCGACCCCGGTATCCTCCAGTGTCTTTTCTGCCTTGATTTCCAAGAGCGTGACTGCACCCCGCCTAGATATCCTTCTGATTTGGCCTAATTCTTCAACAATCCCACTAAACATAAGTAAGTGCACAATTTATGGAGCGAAAGCGTCCGCCGAAGGCGGATCAGCCTGCGGCTGAAACATAACTTATTTGGCCGAACTTACCCCGCACCAATTTGTGATTAATGACGTATCCATTACAAATTAGTGCGGGGTTAAATTCAGACATACAACTTACTTCATTTCATTCCGTAAGTTGTGTCTTCATTTAACATATCCTTCTACTAAGAAATCTCCGCCTAGGCGTGTTAATTTAACATCTTTTAATTTAACTGCCTTCTCTATCCGCGCTATACCCTTACCCATTACTGAACTAATCGCTTCTTTACCGCCAATAATCTTGGGGCTTATAAAAAATAACACCTTATCCACAAGGCCCTCATCAAATAAAGAACCGATTAAAGTCCCTCCGCCTTCAACCAGAATATTGCTGATTCCCATGCGCGCTAGTTTCTTCATCATATCCTTTAAATTTATCTGTCCTTCTTTCTCTTTCGCTTCTAAAATCCTGGCCTGAGCAGCTAACAATCCCCTATTCTCTGTTTCCTGGCCGACCTCCTCCGTTAAGGTAACAATGATGACGGAACTATTTTTTGAAAATATTTTTGCCTCCTGCGGAGTGCTCAACTGGCTGTCCACGATAATCTTCTGCGGCTGTCGTCTTGAAAACCATGCCTCCAGAGCCGGATTATCCCTTAAAATAGTATTTACACCCACTATTATGGCATCATAATTTTGACGCAAGCGGTGGGCATAAGTACGCGCCTTATCTGAAGTTATCCATTTAGAATCAGCGGTCTTAGTGGCAATCTTACCGTCTAAAGATTGGGCTACTTTGACTGTAACAAAGGGCACCCTTTGAGTAATATATTTTATAAAGACCTCGTTCTGCGCCTTTAATTTGTCTTCTAAGAAGCCCACCTTCACTTTGATCCCGTGTTGCCTAAGCATATTGATTGCGCCTCCATTAGTTAGAGGATTAGGATCAATCATGCCTATTATAACTTCTCTTATTCCACTCCTTACAATTTTATCCACGCAAGGCGGGGTCTTGCCGAAATGTACACAGGGCTCCAGCGTCACATACAAAGTAGCGCCTTTTGCAAGTCTTCCTGCATCATCTAAAGCAATTGCCTCTGCATGAGCAAGGCCTGCCTTATGATGATAGCCTCGGCCTACAACGCGGCCATTCTTTACTATCATGGCGCCTACCAGAGGATTAGGATAAGTCTGACCTTTTGCTTTTTCAGCCAGCCTCATTGCCAGGTTCATAAAGTAGACGTGGTCTTTTTTATATTTCATAACTCTTTTCTTGCTTCCTTTAGTCTTTCTACCAGTACATAGGGTATCTTTATGGATCCTATCTTGACTGCTGGTTTTGCCAGGCCATGACAATCAGAGCCACCGGTAACTAATAAATTAAATTTTTTGGCTAAATCAAGATAAAAATTCACCATTGACTGGGTATGCTCAGGATAATATACTTCTAAACCCATAAGCCCATAATCAATAAACCGGGATATTAACTCATCTCTGTTAACAGTATAGGGATGTGCCAAGACTGGTATACCGCCTGCGTCCCTGATTAATTTTATGGCCTCCTGGGTTGATAATTTAAAATCCAGGACACAGGCAGGGCATTTATCACCGATATATTTTCTAAAAGCCTCTGCGGTAGAGCTTATCTGGCCAACTTTTACCATTGCCTGGGCAATATGCAGCCTACTTACTATACCGCCTCTGGCCATCGCAAATACAGCTTTGGGTTCTAATTCTATATTCATACCTTTTAGTTTATCTATTATTTTATAGGCGCGTTCAATGCGGTTTTTCTTCAAAGAATCTAATTCTCCCATCAGCCTCTTATTTTTGTAATCAATTAAATAACCTAGAATGTGTATCTCTTTGCCGTCGTACTCGCTACTAAGTTCTATACCGGCTAAGACCTCTATGTTTTTTGATTTGGCTGCCTTAAAAGTAGCCTCAACTCCATCAACTGTATCATGATCAACAAGGCCAATTGCAGATAGGTCTCTCTTGGAGGCCTCTAAGATAAGTTCCTGGGGCGTATATGTACCATCAGAGAAAAGAGTATGCAGGTGCAGATCAGCAAATCTCATCGGTTTTTCTTTCTAATTTTACTTTATCCAGAATGCCATTGACGAATTTGGATGCCTCCAGGCTAGAGTATTTTTTGGCAAGCTCCACTGCCTCATTTATAGAGACTTTGAGAGGGATATCGTGACAAAACATAAGTTCAAAACTCCCCAGGCGTAATATATTCTTATCTACAACTGCGATACGCGACAGTTGCCAGTTAGTAGCATATTGACTGATCTTTATATCAATTTTTTCTAAATTGCCTCTAACTCCTTTGACAAGTTGAGAAGTGAAATTCTTCACCTCCTCTTCTATATTCTCTTTAGCCTGCGCCTGCCAGAAATTACTCAAAGAAACTTCATAGCTGTCCTGGGAGATATCCATCTGGTAAAGAATCTGTAAGGCAAATTCACGCGCCTTTGTACGTTTACGCATATTTAATGAGCGCATAACTTACGGAATGAAATGACGTAAGTTATATGCGCGAATTTAATCCGCCGAAGGCGGATATCCATATTTACTTAATCTGGGTTAATAGATTTACCATCTCAATAGCGCTTAATGCAGCATCCCGGCCTTTATTGCCTTCTTTTGTCCCTGAGCGTTCAATTGCCTGTTCAATAGTATCGACAGTAATAATCCCAAAGATTACTGGTAGGCCTGTGTCCTGGCTAACTCTGGCTACGCCTTTGGCTGCCTCTTGGGCAATATACTCAAAATGAGGGGTTGAACCACGGATAATAGTACCTAAGCAAATCAAGGCATCAAAGGATTTAGACTTAGCAATTTTCTGGGCAACAGTGACAATCTCAAATGCACCGGGAACCCAGGTAACTACCAAGTCCTCTTCTTGCGCCGCGTGCCTCTTCAATGTATCCAGGCACCCAGAAACTAATTCCTTAGTGATAAAATCATTGAAGCGCGAAGCAATAATAGCGAATTTTTTACCCTTGGCAATGAAATTTCCTTCTATTACTTTAACCATATACATCTACCTCCTTTCTTAAATGAGCACATAACCCCGAAACTTCGGGGTTATGTGTGCGAATTTAACCCGATAGCAACGAGAAAATTTAGAATAAATTTTCGAAGTGTTTTGCTATCGGGATAGTTCGGACACATAACTTATGTCGTCCCGAGATTTTGAGACTCCATAAGTTATGTCCTCACTTATATTTTTAAATAGTGGCCTAATTTTTCTTTTTTAGTCTTAAGGTACCGGTAATTTAAGGGATTAGGTTTGATCTCTAAAGGAATACGTTCAACGACGTTGAGGCCATAACCTTTTAATCCTACGATCTTGCGTGGATTATTAGTAAGAAGCCTGATATTCTTAATCCCTAAATCCACCAAAATCTGCGCCCCTATCCCGTAATCCCGCAAGTCCGGCTTGTGCCCTAAGGCCTCATTTGCCTGGATCGTATCTAATCCTTTATCTTGTAAACCATAGGCGCGGATTTTATCGATCAGCCCAATACCGCGGCCTTCCTGGCTCATATAAAGAATGGCTCCTTTCTTCTCTCTTGCGATAATCTCCATAGCCTTCTTCAGTTGCCTCCCGCAATCACAACGTAAAGAACCAAATACATCACCGGTAAGGCATTCAGAATGTACACGCACCAACACTGCCGGATCGCCTAATTCGCCCATTGTCAGGGCAATATGAAAATGGTTATTGGTTAGGTCTCGATATAAAATTAATTTGAATGTTCCGAATTCTGTGGGAATAACTGTTTCAGAAATCCTCTCAATCAATTTTTCAATCTGCCTTCGGTATTGAATAATGTCAGCGATAGAACAAATCTTTAGATTATGCTGCTGGGCAAAACCAAGTAGCTGTTTAAGCCTTGCCATTGTGCCATCGTCATTCATAATCTCGCATATTACGCCCGCAGGATAAAGTCCACACAAGCGCATCAGGTCTACTGTTGCCTCGGTATGACCTGCCCTGACCAAAACACCGCCTTTCTGTGCTTTTAAAGGAAAGATATGGCCTGGACGAATAAGGTCATCGGGTTTGCTCTGAGTATCAATGAGCGCCTCTATGGTCCTGGCGCGATCATAGGCAGAAATACCTGTAGTGATTCCTCTGGCAGCGTCTACTGATACTATCCAGGCAGTAGAGAAAGGGTCTTTTATATTTGGTGTTCTTTTATCTCTGACCATTGCCTGTAAAGACAACTCATTTAATCTTTGTTCTTCCATCGGCACACAAATGAGCCCTCTGCCACTCTTAGCCATAAAATTTATATCTTCCGGCCTAACAAAGGAAGCGGCCATTACCAGGTCACCTTCGTTCTCGCGGTCCTGGTCATCCGCCACAATAACCATTCGGCCTGATTTCAAATCCTCTAGTATCTCTGGAATAGAATTAAACATAAGTGAGTGCACAATTTACAGAACGCAAGTGAATGTAAATTGTCTGCTCATTAAAAAAACCCGAAGAAATCTTCGGGTCAGTGATATTTCGCCATACTGCCTGGCGAGCCCGCCACGTTTTGTGGCGGAAATCTTCTCCCATCTAGACTTTGCATCCAATCCTATTTGTTGGATTGGTGTCCGCTTATGCGGAACTATCGGCTCTGGAATTGACCAGATCTACCCCACACCCAGAAACCCATAGCCTTATTTTTGCTGGCTGGGTGTGGGGCTCGCGGGCTAAACCGCCGGTCAGGACTTTCACCTTACCCCGAAGATTAACTTTATACTATTATAACAAAAAAACTTAGCTTGTCAATGATTTAAAAAACAATATAATATAAGTGAGACCACAACTTAGCGAACACAAGTGAAGCTAAGTTGTAGGGTCGAAGTTATCCGCCTTCGGCGGATTAAATTCGCACAAATAACTTACCTCGCTTTATTTAATAGAAAGCTCCGTAAGTTATGTGCTCATTTAATGGAACACATATTAAATCAAATACATAGCCTGCTCATAAAAAATAAAAAAAAGATTGCTATAGCAGAATCCTGCACAGGCGGCCTCCTTTCTAATCTTCTGACCCGGATTCCAGGAAGCTCCCATTACTTTATTTTAGGAATAGTTGCTTATAGTAATAAAGCAAAGGGAACTATTTTAAAAATCCCCGCTCCGCTGATCAATAAAAGAGGCGCGGTCTCAAAAGAAGTAGCCAAAAAGATGGCTAAGGCAATCAGAAAGTTGGCTCAAAGCCACATCGGCATAGCTATAACTGGCATAGCTGGTCCAGGCGGCGGGACTCCCCAGAAACCAAAAGGCACAATATTTATCGCTATAGATAGTAAGACAAAAAAAATCTCTGAAAGATTTATTTTTAAGGGTAATAGGCTTGCGGTGAGAAAAATAGCAGCATTAAAAGCCTTAAGGCTATTAAAGCGTGTACTTAAAAAATGAGGGTATTTATTGCTATTGAATTATCTGAAAGAACCCAAGGTTTTTTAAACCGGCTTCAAGAACAGTTAAAAAACTCACAGGCAGAGGTTACTTGGGTCAAACCGCAAAATATTCATCTCACCTTACAATTTTTAGGTGAAATTGATGATAAAAAAGTATCTCAAGTTATAGGGCTTCTGGATAATGTGGCTGCCGACAAGAATGCTTTTTATATCCGTTTATCCGGTATAGGCGCTTTTCCAAAGATAAGTTTTCCCCGCATTATCTGGGTAGGAATCGATAAGGGAGATATAGAAACTAAACAAATAGCTAAGGATTTAGAAGAAGACGCAGCTAAGATAGGTATCTTTAAAGAAAATAAACCGTTTTCTTCTCATATCACCATTGGGCGGGTACGGTCGGCTTTAAACCGTAATGCCTTAGTGAAGAACTTAGATAATCTAGTAAATAATTTTCTAAAAGACGCACCGGAATCACCTGTTAACAAAATCACCCTCTTTAAAAGTACCCTCACCCCCAAAGGCCCTATCTATGAAGTCATAAAAGAAGCATACCTTAAGACAAACTGAAGGATAATATTGGTATATAATCCTGCTATGATATCATCGCCCATTATTCCCATGCTGCCCCTTATACCTTGAATCTTGTTTGCCGGATATGGCTTTAGCGCATCTAATATACGGAATAAACAGAAAGCAAGAATTACTACTTTTATGCCATAAGGTATAAATATAAGGCTTAAAAACATACCTGAGACCTCATCTATTACAATGCATTTTGCATCTTTTTTGTTGAATATTCTCTCTGCCTGGCCAGCTACCAGAAATCCTATAACCATCAACGCTAAAGTAGATAGTATATATATAAAAATACTGCCTTTAACCAAGTAAAATAATAACACGCCCACTATACTGGCAGCCGTACCAGGTATCAAAGGTAGATAACCCACATAGAAAAATGTACTTAAGGTCTTGATGATAGGATTACGGATATTCATTGGGCTTTTAGATTAAAACTTAGTAATTATCTTACGGTTTTCCCAAAGATAGGAGAGGCCTGAGTAAAGGGTAATTGCGACGGTAAGCAACATAAGCAAATATATGCCCTGACGGAATAACTTTTCTCCGGCAGGGTTCCAGGTAAAGAATGTTAACATCACTTCTTTTGAAACAATAAATCCCAATATCGAGAATATAACTACCATCTGAGATAGGGTCTTGTGTTTTCCTATCTTGCTTGCCGATAATACCTTGCCTTTATTAAGGGCAAACAATCTTAAAGAAGTGATTAATATTTCACGCGATATAATGATTACAAACATCCAGGCCTCAATTAATTGCATCTGCACAAAAGCTGCAAATGCCGCCAATACCAAAATTTTATCTGCAATGGGATCCATAAGTTTTCCAAAATCAGTAACCATGTTTTTCTTATGTGCAATCCTGCCATCAAAAAAATCTGATAGGGCCGCGAATAAAAAAATCAAAAGGCTTGTAACCTTAGCCCAAAGCCCATGGCAGAATAAAAAGAACATAAACACAAAGGTAAGAATAATCCTCAGGATAGTTAACCGGTTAGCAATGTTCATTTAAGTAGACCTCCCCTACTAAATCGTATTCTAGGCTATCAGTAATCTTTACTTTTACAAAGTCACCCGGCCTTAATTCTTTTTTAGAATGCACATAAACCAGGCCATCAACTTCAGGGGCATCGTATTGGCTACGGCCTAAATAAAAACCTTCTTGCCGCTCGTCTATTAAGACATCGATGACCCTGCCTAATAATTTTTTATTGAAATCTTGGGAAATTTTCTGCTGTTCTAGCATTAGGGTATTGAAACGCTCTGTCTTGATTTTGTGCATAATCTGCTTTCCAAAATTATAGGCAGGTGTGCCTTCTTCACGAGAATAGATAAAGGCGCCCAGCCTCTGGAACTTCACATCTTTGATAAATTCAAGTAATTCTCTGAATTCCCTATCTGTCTCGGAAGGGAATCCCAATATAAACGAAGTCCTGATTGCCAGATGAGGAATCTTTTTTTTAATCTTTTCAATGAGCATCAAGATATCTTTCTTCCTCGTATGGCGGTGCATTAATCTCAATATACGGTCATTTATGTGCTGAAGAGGTAAATCAATATATTTGCAAATCTGAGGACAATCTTTAATCAATTCTAACAATTCATCACTGAGACGGTTAGGATATAAATAAAGGAGCCTGATCCAGCCGATATTTTTGACTCTCTTAATTATATTGTTTAGAAGTTTAGGTAACATTTCGGTCTTATATAAATCCATACCGTATCCGGTAATATCTTGGCCCACGATATTTACTTCCGCAACTTTATCTCTATCAAACCCCTCTATTCTATCGAGTATGGAATCCATATCAAGACTAACAAATCCTGGCTTTATCTTAGGTATAATACAGTAACTACAATTATTTATGCAGCCTTCAGCAATCTTTAAGTATGTATAATGTTTAGGAGTTATAGAAAACCTCCTGGAGTCGTGATTCAAGGAAACCGTCCCTACGAAGACATCGACTTCGGGTAACGCCTTTGCCAGTTTGTCTTTATAACGCTGGGTGAGACACCCATAGGCAATTATCTTTTTAAGTTTGCCCCTCCTCTTTAAATCAATTAAATCTAATATGGCATCGATAGATTCTGCCTTTGCATCTTCTATAAAGGCACAGGTATTTACGATAGCGATATCCGCCTTATTCATATCTACAATACGATACCCTTTAAAAGCTAACCTGCCTAAAATACCTTCGGAATCAACTATATTCCTGGGGCAACCTAGACTCAATATTCCAATCTTGCATTTTCCCATTATCGCCCAATACTTATACCTTCCTTAGTAATCAAGATGTTCTTAAGGACCTGACCCCTTCTGCCTAAATTGGAGATAAGTTTACCATTTACTTCTAGATCCACTACCCCGGCATTGCCTAAAGAAAGTTCTATCTTGCTTTCTGCCTCCCAATTCTCAAATCTACCCTTCTTTAAGACGCTTTGAAAGACAACCTTACCATCAGTCTTTAATTGTATCCAGCAATCTTCTTTAGCGCGTATGAGCAATCTAATAGCTGTAGGAATAGGCGTCTGGGGCAATTTGACTGACTGATCCGCCAATCCCGCCTTTTTAGATACTGGCCTGGACTTAGAAGAGATGTTTTTTCCCAAATTAAATAAGCCAATACTGGATATAAGTATTAAAACAACTACAAAAACTATCTTTTTTATATATATTAAGTTCGGGGGTGTTATTTTTAAAAGATTTGCCTTAAATAATGATGTAGATTCTTTTCTCTGGTATACAGGCCGCATACCTTGAGTTTCCCTGTAATCTGATATATAATCTCGGGGGTCTACGCCTAAGAATTTACAGTAAATTTTTAAGAATCCTTTTATATATATCGGGTTTAAGTTTAGGAAACTGTCTTCTTCTATGGCCTTCAAAATATCTAAATGGATCCTTGTCTTTTTATGGACTTCTTCAAGAGGAATCCCTTTTTCTAAGCGTAATTTTTTAAGCCTTACTCCGGCTGATTCCATATGTCCAGCGAGCCTACCCTCCGCTCTCTTTTTGCATTATCTCTTGCTCAAGCCAGGCCTCTCTATCGACCAATATCTTGCGAGGCTTGCTCCCCTCAAAGGGCCCGATAAGGGTTTCCTGCTCCATCGTATCAATAATCCGGGCAGCGCGTGTATAACCGAGGCGTAAGCGCCTCTGGAGTATTGATACCGAGGCCTGATTGCTTTCCATAATAATCCTTACTGCTTCGTCATAGAGTTCATCTTTTTCTCCCTGCGCCAAAGCAGACTTAGATTGTTCTTTTAGGATTTCCTCATCATAGGATGGCTCTGCCTGAGACTTAATAAAATCTACTACCCTGGAGATTTCTTTATCGGTAACCAGTGAGCCTTGGGCCCGGATTAATTTTGACTCTCCCGGAAGCAAAAATAGCAAATCGCCTTTTCCTAAAAGTTTATCTGCGCCGTTGCTATCTAATACTGTACGTGAATCTACCTTAGAGGCAACCTTAAAAGATATGCGTGCAGGAAAATTCGCCTTGATCACTCCCGTGACCACATTTACTGAAGGCCTCTGGGTAGCTAAGATCAGATGAATGCCCACTGCGCGCGAGAGTTGCGCCAGGCGGGTGATAGCGTTTTCAATCTGGTCTCGGGCAACCACCATCAGGTCAGCGAGCTCATCAATAATCACTATAATATAGGGAATCTTTTCTTGTTTCCCGTTATAGATCTCAATATTCCTTGTTCCTGCTTTTGCGAAAAGCCGATAACGCTCTTCCATCTCATTTACCACCCAATTAAGGGCAAGCGATGCCTTCTTGGCATCTGTAACTACCGGGCACAAAAGATGCGGCAGCCCATTAAAGGGTGCTAACTCTACCATCTTAGGGTCAACCATTAAAAGTTTCAATTCATGAGGCGCCAATCTAAAAAGCATAGATAAAATTAAGGAGTTAACGCATACAGTCTTGCCAGAACCGGTAGTTCCGGCAATTAACAGATGCGGCATATCGCCTAAATCTGTCACCACTGATTGACCGGCAATATCCTTGCCTATGGCCAGGCTCAATCCTGATTTTGCTTCCTGGAATTCTCTGGATGTAAGTATTTCCTTTAAATAAACAAAACTGCTTTGCGTATTGGGAACCTCTACACCCACCCTGCCCTTTCCCGGTATAGGAGCGACAATCCTCACCGACTGGGCTTTCATGGTCAGGGCAATATCATCACTTAGGGCGACAATACGATTTAATTTCACTCCCGGCGCAGGCTCAAGTTCATAACGGGTAATTACCGGTCCGCGCTCTATATCCGTAACTTTAACCGAAATAGCAAAATCTTCCAGGGTCTCTTCTAAAATACGCGCATTGCTGGCCAGATCTTCCTTAATGTGCCTCGCCTCTAAAGGAGGGGGTGAGTCTAATAGGTCTAAAGAAGGCAGGTGATAATCGCCTACCTTTACTCCCGTAACCTTTACCTGAGATTGGAGCTGCTGCGCTGGTTTTGTTTTTATTTGAATCTTGGGTTGAGAAGTCAGAATAGATTTTGGTAGTTGTTGCGTATCCGGTACAACTACGCTGGGCCTTGAGGTAACCAGGCGCACCTCTTTCTTTGCGGCTGAGACGGGCCTGATTACCAGAGGCCTTTTATTTCTTTTGAACCTAAAGACTGGCCCCAGGATAAACTTTGTATTATTTATAATTTTTAAAAACAATGTCGAAATTAAAATTTCACTAACTAATACGAATGATAAAATAATGACTGTAGTAAAGATAATATAACCGCCTAACTGACCAAAATAGGCCCTGACAGAATTGGAAATTGTGAATCCCAGGAAGCCGGTATGAGAGAATCTTACTGCCTCATTATTTAAATTAAACATCCCGACAAGAGAACTTATGGACAATAATAAAAGTAAAATACCTATGATCCGGGGTAGGCGAAAATAAGGTAACTTTTCTTGAAACAACTTCACCCCCGAGAAAATCATAAACAACGGCATAATGTAACTTGCCCAGCCGAATAAAAATAAAACTATGCCCGCTAGATACGCCCCGAATGTGCGGATAAGATTTTTCGCAGGGACGTTGGGGTCAGATATATAAAACTTGAGGTCATAGCGATTGAAAGAAATCAGGCTTGCCAAAAATATAAGGCCTGCGGCTATCCAGATAATCCCCTTAATTTCATTTAATCTTTTTTCTCGCAATTGGATTCGCCCTCCACCTGCTTCTTACTTAAATTAATCCTGCCTAATTCATCTATACCTATAACCTTGACTTTAATCTCATCTCCTATCTTGACTATATCTTCTACGTTTTTTACAAAGCGGTCCGCCAGTTCCGATACATGTACGAGCCCGTCTTTACCCGGAGCAATCTCGCAAAAAACACCAAAAGGCACAATACGCTTGACCTTAGTTACATATATACGGCCCACCTCGACATCCTCGGTGATTGCCTTTATCATATCAATGGCCGCTTTAGACTTAGAGGCATCGACAGAAGCAATTAAGACATTACCGTCATCTTGGATATCTATATTTACACCGGTAGAAGCAATAATCTTCTTTATCGTCTTGCCGCTGGGGCCGATAAGTTCGCCTATCTTCTCGGGATTTACCTTGACTATCTGTATACGCGGGGCATAAGATGATAATTCCTGGCGTGGCTCATCCAGCGCAGCTTTCATCTTATCTAAAACAAAAAACCTTGCCTCTTTTGCCTGGGTGAGAACGGCATCCAGCAAATTTAAATCGATGCCGTCTATTTTTAAATCTACTTGCACTGCGGTGATGCCCGTCTTAGTGCCAGCAACCTTAAAATCGAGATCGCCAAAATGGTCTTCCAGGCCCGTAATATCAGTCAGGATAATTGCCTTCTCGCCCTCTTTAATTAAACCCAAGGCAACGCCGCCTACGGCATCCTTTATGGGGACACCGGCATCCATTAATGACAGGGTTGCCGCACAAACAGTGGCCATGCTCGATGAACCATTGGACTCCAGAATCTCAGAAACTACCCTGATGGTATAAGGAAAGGATTCCTTGGAAGGCATAACTCCCAACAGTGACCTCTCAGCCAAGACACCATGGCCAATCTCTCTGCGGCCCGGTCCACGCACTGGTTTAGTCTCACCTACACTGAAAGGAGGAAAACTGTAATGCAACATAAAAGTTTTATATCTCTCACCTTCCAATGCCTCAATCAACTGCTCGTCATCTCCTGTTCCCAGGGTAGTAATTGCCAGGCTCTGCGTTTGTCCCCGGGTGAATAAACTTGAACCGTGGGTACGCGGCAGCACAGAGACTTCACAACTAATGGGACGAATATCCTTAAATCCCCGGCCATCTATACGCACATTTTCCTCTAAAATCTTTTTCCTTATCTGCTCCCTCTCCACTTCCAATAAAGCCATTTTAATATCAAGGGCTGAATATCCTTCCTCGGTAAGCTGGGCCTGCAGCTCCTTAGATAATAAATCTATCCCTTCCTGGCGCTCTTCTTTCTTAGTTAAGTTATAAATCTCTTTTAATCTAATCCTGGATAATTCCTCAATTTTCTTTTCCAATTCAGGATCTATCTTTTTATACTCAATATCTGCCTTGGGCTTGCCATATTGTCTTATAAATTCATCTTCTAGTTTAATGATGTCCTGCAGATTTTGGAAGCCAAATTTAACTGCCTCTTTAAATGTCTCTTCGGATATCTCTCTGGCCTTGGATTCAAGCATAATAATACCCTTGGCATTGGCGGCAATAACTACATCTAATTCTGATTTTTCTAATTCTAGATAGGTAGGATTAAGAATGAACTCATTATCTATTCGCGCTACGCGACAGCAAGCCAGTGGCCCATTAAAAGGTATATCGGATATGGACAACGCCACTGAGGCCCCAACCACTGAGAGAACATCCGGGTCATTTTCTCCGTCGCTAGATAAGACAATAGCCATAACCTGCACGTCGTTAAATAACCCTTTAGGGAATAGGGGGCGGTGTGGCCGGTCGATAAGTCGGGCAGTAAGAATCTCACTCTCTGAAGGCCTGCCTTCTCTTTTAAAGAAACCTCCGGGAATCCTTCCTGCAGCGTATGTCTTCTCTTGATATTCTACGGTAAGAGGAAAAAAATCTCGGCCCTCTCTGGCCTCCCTAGACATACAGGCAGTAACCAAAACTACTGTCCCACCGTAACGCACAGTAACTGAACCGTTGGCCTGTTTGGCGATTTTGCCTGTCTCTAAAATTAAATCGTTCTTGCCGAACCTAATCTTCATTGCGTTATTTGGCATAGTAAGACATCCTTTTGTTTTATAAAAAAGCGGGTTATTATTTTCTCAGCTTCAGCCTCTTTAATACCTCTGTGTATTTATTGACATCCTTTTTCTTGAGATAATCTAAGAGCCTGCGCCGTCTTCCTACAAGCTTCAGGAGTCCACGGCGAGAATGAAAGTCTTTCTTATGATGTTCAAAATGACCGCCTAAAAGATTAATTCTCTCGGTCAAAACTGCAATCTGAACCTCCGCTGAACCCGTATCTCGGCTGTGAACCTTGAAATCATCGATAATCTCTTGTTTCTTCTCTTTAACCAAAACCAATTTCTCACCTCCTTTATTTCCTAAGAGCCTTGCTCAAAACTATTTTCTCGTCGGAGAACTTCATCTCTTCCTTTTAATCTCACCTCCGCCTATTTTCTCGTCGGAAAATTGGCTGGTTTCCTAGTATTCAAGTCCTTTTTAGGCCTATTTCAGCCTTAAATTTC
>JAHIOW010000067.1 GCA_018895075.1 Candidatus Omnitrophota bacterium
TGCGCTGCTCTTATTATTTGACAGTGAAATAAAAGTATGTTATCTTAATGTTCTATAAGGAGTAAGATACGAGATGAATTGGCGAAAGATTAGACTATTCATAAAATTTCATTGGATTGCCATCCTTATAACGACGCTTGCGATTATCATAGTCATCTCCCTGACCATATTCATATATAATTCTGTCCTCGCCTGGAAGTCCTCAGAATCCTATTTTAAAAAGGCGATACTGGCCCAGTCCGGAATAACTTTTTATACCTGGATCACAGTCTACATCATCTCCATGCCCTTGTGGGGACTGATGTGGATGTGGATAATGCGCGGTGGAGCCGCCAGGTTCGCCAAACTGCATAAAAAGGCCATAAACGCAGAGGATATTCGCATTCACTGGAGTGATGTTATTGGGATGGAAGAGGCCAAACAAGAGGCAATGGAAGTGGTCAGTTTAGTCACGGACAGGGCCAAACTGCAGCGTATTGGCGGAAAGATCCTCAGAGGGATCCTGATGATTGGCCCCCCTGGCTGCGGCAAGACATATCTGGCTAAGGCCATCGCTACAGAGGCAGGTATGCCTTTTGTCTCTATGTCAGGTTCGGAATTTGTGGAGATGTTTGTCGGGGTGGGTGCCAGCCGAGTAAGAAAACTTTTCAAACAGGCCCGGCAACTGGCTTACGCTGAAGGCGGCTGTATCATCTTCCTTGATGAACTCGATGCAGTAGGGGCACAAAGGGCGGCTGACCGGGGATTTGGCGGTCAAACTGAAAAAAATACTACATTGAATCAACTCCTGGTTGAGATGGACGGACTGAACGAAAAGGATTACAACATTGTGGTGATTGGAGCAACCAATGCCCCAGAGAGTTTCTTAGACCTGGCTCTTTTAAGGCCGGGTAGATTTGACCGCAAGATTTATGTGGATCTGCCTAACCTAAAGGAGAGAGAAAAGTTATTCCAGTATTACATAAAAGAAGTCAAATATGACCCTTCTTTAGATATATCCCGTTTAGCCCGTATGGCGGTGCGTAAAACCCCGGCAGATATCGCCAACCTGATAAGAGAGGCAGCGCTAATCGCGGTGCGCAATAAAAAAGAACAGATAGGTATGAAAGAAATATCTGAGGCCTTGGACAGGGTAGAGATGGGGATAAAACATAAGGTTATATTTAACGAAGAGGAGAGAAAAAAGGTTGCCTATCATGAAGCCGGACATGCCATTACCACCTATTTCCTCCAGCCCTTTAAAGATGTCTTTAAAATTTCCATTGTCGCCAGGGGCGAGGCCTTAGGTATGGTTGTCCCGCATCCGCGCGAAGAACTGCATGTACATACCAAAGAAGAACTATTAGGGAATATAAAGTCTTATCTGGGTGCTTATGTGGCAGAAAAACTAAAGTTTGGGACTACCACTACCGGTGTATCTGAGGATTTCCGGCAGGCAATGTGGCATGCGCATCAGATGGTATGGAGATACGGTATGGGTAAATCCGGGCTGGTGGGGGATTATGCTTCATTGGAAACCATGGGCTCGGATTTTGGTGTCTTTCGCGGCCAAAAATCTTCCTTTCTCTCTGAAAAGGTAAAAGAGCAACTAAATAATGAGACACAACAGATTCTCCAGGAATGCCTGAGAGAAGTAGAAGAACTTTTGAAAAAAGAATCTGGGCTATTAGATAGATTTGCCCAAGAATTACTTGCCAAAGAAGAACTTGATTACGATGCCATTGAGGCCATCTTTAAAGAATGTGGAAAAACCCGCCCTTCTCTTTAATCTCGCCCTTTTTTCTATAATCATTTCTTTATCTTTATCCGCTTGCTCTTGTCCCATAGAACCCACCTACAAAGAAGAAGATATCCCTTCTGCCGTAAAACAAATATGTAAAGATGAGTATAATCTAGAGGTAATCAACAAAAGAACCCCTACTACGCTATGGATATATATACCTCTTTCTAAAATTTTAGATAAAGACTATGGCATAGTAGAAAATAAAATATTTGACCAGGAATTGACAGATAAATTAAGAAAGATATTAAACGCCGTCTCCAGGGTACTAATCAGCTCTGATCATGCCCCTGAATTTTTTGTATTGTTAAGCTCTGATATAACTATGGGTTTAGATTATACGATTGCGGGGTGTGTAGAGGATATAAAAAAATCCTATGCCGGAGTCATCCCCTGGACAGAGGCCAACCGCAGATATGTAGTGAAACTGAACCTATCTCCTGAGGCCATAGGCGATGAAACCGGAAAACACCTGCCCCTCTATGATATCAGGATGGGGGATTTCCTGGCAGAACAAATAGCCCAAAGGATAGGGGAGCGATTTCAGGAAGAAGGACTCAAACAATACTTTAAAATTGAAAAATCCCAGGGCGCATTTTATAATAATAGTTTTATCTTTGAGTATTCTATAGAACATCTCTCTCAACCAGAGATAAAAATAAATATTTTCCAAGAAATATTAGATATAGTCACCTATTGTATAAAGACCTATGAATTTAAAGATTTCTCTGGGTTAGAGATAGCTGACTTGATTACTGAAGATAGGTTGATATTAAATCAGGCAGAGGTATTGGCAGGGTCTATTATGCAGTAGAAATTCTTACCCTTCTTCCTTCCAGTTTTAACTTTCCCTCTACATACAATCTTATAGCCTCAGGATAAAGACGGTGTTCTACTTTGTGTATCCTTTTTTCCAGAGACTCCAGGGTCTCATTTTCTTGTATCTTCACTGCCTCCTGTAAGATTATGGGGCCGTGGTCCATCTCTTCATCCACAAAATGCACAGTCACGCCAGCAACCTTCACCCCGTAGTTAAAGGCATCCTTTATCCCTTCCGTGCCTTTGAAGGAAGGCAGGAGCGCAGGATGAATATTTAAGATACGGCCGTGATAAGTGCTTACAAATTCCGCAGTTAATAAGCGCATAAAACCTGCCAGGACAATCAAGTCTATATTATTTTCTGCCAAATGTTGAGTAATCCGGGCTTGGAAATCTTTTTTGCCGGCAAAATCCTCTCTCTTGACTAAGGCCACCTTTATCCCTGCTCTTTTTGCCCGGCCCAAGGCAGGCGCCTTAGGATTATCAGAAATCAATAAAGATAGATTGGCTTTTATTTTACCTCGCTTCACCGCTCTGATGATTGCGCCAAAATTTGTGCCTCTACCTGAGGCAAAGACGGCAATATTCATCTCTCTCTCCTGGCTATTGTCTTTGTGGGGCAGGCCTTTAAA
>JAHIOW010000068.1 GCA_018895075.1 Candidatus Omnitrophota bacterium
CAGTAAAACCTTGGCCATGGGCGCCAGGCAATTGGTAGTACAAGAGGCATTAGAGATTATATTGTGTTTTTTAGGATCGTAATTTTTCTCGTTAACCCCCAGCACTACAGTTATATCTTCTCCCTTGGCAGGCGCGGAGATAACGACCTTCTTGACCCCTCCATTCTGAATATGTCCGATACATTTATCCCTTTCTGTAAATACCCCTGAGGATTCTATGACTACTTCCACTCCATAATCTTTCCAGGGGATTTCACCAGGCGACTTAAAACTTAACACCTTCAGGTTCTTGCCATTTACTACAAGGGCGTCTTCCTGGGCTCCTACTTCAGCATCTAAAATGCCAAAATTAGAATCATATTTTAGAAGATGCGCCAGTGTCTTTGTGCCCACAGGCAAATCATTTACCGCTACAAAATCCAAATCCTTTGTCCCTTTTTCTAATGCTGCCCGGTATACAAGCCTGCCTATCCTTCCAAAACCATTAATACCGACCTTTACTGCCATCTATCCCTCCTTTAAATATAATAATTTGTGGAGCGGTTATTTTATCGCTTTCAAATATTGCGCGGATAATTCAGGGGATATAGGATCAATATAAAAACCCGTGCCCCATTCAAACCCCGCCACGCGCATCAACTTAGGCATAAATTCAATATGCCAGTGATAATACTCTATATCATCATCGCCATTAATTGGCGAAGAATGGATAATGAAATTATAGGATACGTTTACAAATATCTTCTTTATTTTGGCTATAGTCTCCTTTAATATAGAGGCCAAGTCAGCTATCTCTTCTTGAGGCGTATGACTGAAATAACCGACGTGTCTCTTAGGAATTATCCAGATCTCAAAAGGGAATCTGGAGACAAACGGGCAGAAAGAAAGAAAATGCTTATTCTCCAAGATAATCCTTTCTTTTTCCTGAGTCTCCTGCCTGATTATATCGCAATATATACATCGCCCCCGGTATTCAAAATACTTATGAGCCCCTCTTATCTCCTCCATTGCATTCTTAGGCACCATGGGAAGGGCAATAATCTGGGTGTGGGGATGCTCTAACGAAGCCCCTGCTGCGCGTCCGTAGTTTCTAAAAAGCAGTATATATTTAAAACGCTTATCTTTTATAAGTTCATTGGAGCGCCGATGAGCCATAGAAATAATATTTTCTACTTCCTGATTTAATAAATCCGGGATGTCTTTGTCATGAGAAGGTGACTCAATTAAAACCTCATGCGTACCCACCCCATTGGACATATCGTATATGCCCAAACCCCTCCTGTTTAAATCTCCCTTGGCCTCTAAAGCAGGGAATTTATTAGGCACAACGCGGACCTGCCATCCAGAGGTATTAGGCGCGCTATGAGAATCCCTGAAAGAATCTATTTCCGGCGGAGTCATAGACTCATTACCATAACAAAAAGGACATATGCCGCCCTTAGGAATAGACTGTTCGTATTCAAAATCCTCTGGTTTATTGGGATGTTCGTTATCTACTATTACCCATCTTCCTGCAATAGGGTCTCTTCTTAATTCCGCCATTTTAGACTTCTACTTCCCTTAAAAATTTAGCCGCATCTTCAGGAGGCAAAGGACAGATATAACAACCCGTGCCCCATTCAAATCCAGCCATATGTGTCAAGCGCGGCATAATCTCAATATGCCAATGATAGTCCTCATCAATACTCTTCCAATAACCCGCTTTTTTCCGCCGGAAAGGAGCAGTATGGATAATATAATTATAAGGAGGATCGTTGAGGCCTTTTTTCAACTTGGAGAGCACTATCTTCATTACCCGTCCTAGATCTTTCCTCATTTGTAGATCAAGATTGACAAAGTCGCAGGAGTGCTTCTTGGGCAAAATCCAAATCTCAAAAGGAAAACGGGCAGCAAAAGGGGTCAAGACAATAAATCCATCCAGCTCAAGTATGATCCGGTCTCCTGAGGCCAATTCCTGCTTTATCAAATCGCAGAATACACATCTCTCATGATAATCATAATAATGCCTGGCACCGACCAGTTCCTCTTTGACCCGCTTGGGATTAACCGGAGTAGCAATCAGTTGTGACCTTGAATGCCTAACCCTGCCGCCGCCAGCTGTCCAACCGTGATTTTTAAACACCAATACATACTTGAAACGTTTATCTTTTTCCAGGTCTACAATTCTCTCTATATAGCAATTTATGACTGCTGTTATCTGTTGTTCGCTTAGGTCTGCCATATTAGAGATATGGTCTTTAGTCTCAATAATGACCTCATGCGCTCCAACACCATTGCTCAGGTCATATAGACCCCTGCCTCTACGATCAATGTCTCCTTCTATCCTTAAAAACGGGGCGATACTGGGCACAACCCTTAATTCCCATCCCGGGGAATTTGGCACATTAGAATTAGGCCTTAAGGCGTATATCTCTGGCGGGGTTTGCGATTCTTTTCCTTGGCAAAAAGGGCAGGGTTTCTC
>JAHIOW010000069.1 GCA_018895075.1 Candidatus Omnitrophota bacterium
CGGAGAAGATATATTGGGCGGATGCGCAGGGATACTACGAGGAGGCAAAGCTTATTTTTATGGGGATAAAACCCCATCATCGCGATAAGAATTATTTGGAGGACTTAAAGATTATAAAGAGATTTAAGCCCAGAGGAAATTTTCTGGATATAGGAGCTAAGGGGCTGTCCGATAATTCCCCATCCTTCTGTTTAAAATAATTGCATATTCCGTCGATAAAATCTAAAACTATGATATAATATGGCTGATAGAAAACTACCAGAAGGAGGCAATTATGGCCGTCAGAAGCTATCAGCCGCAGCAATTTATGCTGTTCTTTTCAAACCCTAAAGATATTTTAGGGCAGGACCACCTCTGTTTTGTCGTCGATGACATCGTAGAGCATCTTGATTTATCCGCTCTTACGAATAAGCAAGGCACTGTCGGCGCTCCCTGCTATGACTACAGGTTGCTGATTAAAGTTTTGTTTTTTGGTTATGCCACAGGCACCTTTAGCTCCAGAAAGATTATGAAATCCACCCAAGAGAACATAGCTTATATTTATCTAACCAGACAGCAGGGGCCAAACTTCAGAACCATCTCTGACTTTAGAAAGAACCACCGGGCCATCTTAGAAGATTCCTTTATAAGCATAGTCAAAGCAGCCAAAGAAATCGGCTTAATAAAGCTTGGGGTAGTAAGTTTAGACTCAACCAAAATCAGGGCCAATGCCTCAAACCAAAAAACCTTTACTCAAGAAGAATTAAAAGAACAAAAGAAGCGTATTAGAGACGCTATCAACGAAGCTATAAAAACGGATGATGCAGAAGACAAGCTCTACGGAGAAGATAAAACCGGCGATGAGCTGCCTGAAGATATCAAAGATCAAAAGAAACGGCTTGAGAAGATTAAACAGGCCTTGCGCAAGGCCAAAGAATTAAACAAAGAAAAAATAAATATAACCGACCAAGATGCCAATTTTATGAAAAGCAGCAATCTCATCCAAACAAATTACAACTGCCAGTTGGCAGTGGATAATAAAACCGAGCTTATCGTTTCCAGCGAGGTTAAAACCTGCCCTGCCGATTCCGAAGCACTCCAGCCACAGGTAGAAACTCTGCAGCAGACCTTTAAAGAAAAACCCAAAGAACTCTTAGCTGACAGTGGCTACTATTCGGTTGACAACCTTGTATATCTAGAAGACAACCAAATCAGAGGATACCTGCCTCATCCTGATTATTCCAGAGACCGCAAAGAAAAATTCAAAGGCAAAGAGAGGCTCTTCGATAAACAAGACTTCAGATATAAGCGTATCAAAGATCAGTATATCTGTCCCGAAGGCAATATCCTTCGTAAAAAAACAGTTCAGTCTAAAAGAGAACTGACTCTCTACCAAGCCAGAGATTGCCAGCAATGCCTTAAGAAAAAGTTATGCCTTCGTGGCAAGGCAAAGCTTAGGCTTATTAGCAGATACGCAAACGAGGACCTTCTCATAAAGATGAGAAATAGGCTTGCTACAAAATCCGGAAGAAACAAATACAAACAACGTGCCCCCGCAGCAGAAACACCATTTGGCCATTTTAAGAAAAACTTGGGCTTTAGGCAGTTTTTGTGTAGAGGGCAGCCTCGCGTCTCAACTGAGTTCAAGCTGCTCTGCATAGGCTACAATATTAAGAAAATCGCCTCGCTCATCTCTACTCCAGAAAAGAAAATGAGGTTTAATTCGGCCCTTAAGTGGACGCTAAATTAGGCAATAGCCTCTCTCTTGACAGAAATTTTTGAGAAAGAACAAATTCGGGGGCGAATTTTTTATTTGTAGCTATTATCGGACAGCCCCCTAACGCCGGGTTTTTCTTGAGGCAGGTAAAAAAGAATACTGATTGGAATATATACGGTTTGGAGCCTTCTAAGTCGTTGGCAGAATTGGCGCGTAAATATTTTAGTTTGAATATTAAAAATTGTTTCTTGGGAGAAGCGGGATTTCGAGATGAGTTCTTCGACGTTGTTACTATGACCGACGTCTTTGAGCATATCCCTAACCCGTGCCAGATGTTGGGTACGGTAAGGCGCATACTTAAGAAAGACGGGATCCTCTTTATCAAGGTCCCCAACGGTTTATTCAACCTTACCAAACTGCACCTGGCAAGGTTAACAAATAAAATAAATACATATGATATCTTTGATTCCTACGAACATCTTGTGCACTATACGTATGATACCCTAAACAAAATGTTGCAAAGGAATGGTTTCACCGTAATTTATAAAGGTGTCGGCAGACCTATCCAGACTCCGGTTTGGCATAAATATACGGGTAAATATTATCAATATCCCACGCCTTGGGTGTTAGATTATAAAAATCATATCTTAAGGAATATTTTTTACTTTGCAGGATTAATAGAATATTTTCTTATGGGACGTAGGGTTGGTTATTTTGCGCCGAATATTATTGTTATAGCCAGAAAGGCATAATTATGTGCGGAATTTGCGGGGTTGTTGATTATAGCAAAAAGACTGTCGTTAAGGAAGAGTTTCTACGCAAGATGTGTCA
>JAHIOW010000070.1 GCA_018895075.1 Candidatus Omnitrophota bacterium
AGCAGCATAATCCTTACCATCAGTATAAGGTAAATTTTCAAGAGGATTAAAGGTAGTCATTGTCATCCCCAATGGTTGAAAAATATGTTTACTGGCATATTTATCCAATCTCTTACCGGTTACTCGCCAGATCAAATCTCCCAAAAGAATAAAATTTAAATCACTGTATATAACTTTTTCCCCTGTTTTATCCTCTAAAGGATTTTCTAAAACACGTTTAATTTTTTCTTTATAATTAAGACCTTGATCCCACAGACGAATAATCGCTGGAAATCCTGAGGTATGAGTTAATAGATGAAAAATGCTTATCTCTTTTTTTTCATAGGGAAATTCAGGATAGAAATGCTTAATATAATCCCAAAGATTAATCTTCCCTTTTTCAATCAGTTGCATAACGGCAATGGTGGTGGCCATAACCTTGGTTAATGAAGCTAAATCAAAAATGGTATTCTCTTTCATTTTAATCTTATCTGGCTCCAATTGGGCATAACCAAAACTCTTTTTATAAAGAGCCTTTTTATCATTAACTATCCCCAAAACAGCCCCGGGAAAAATTTTTCTTTCTAATGCTTGCCGAACAAATTGATCTATTTGTTCTTCTCTATCCTGTTTTGCCATTCCTAATTTTCCCTTCTCAAATGTCTCACGCAACAAACTTCACTTACTTATTCATAATATTAGTATTCACAAATTCTTATATAGTGTAAAATATTCAATCCAAGGCTTAAATCCCAATTTCGCATAATAATCTACAAGAGTGGTCCAATCGATAATCATATGACAATAGCCTTGTTGTTGGAAAGCCTGAATAACTCTGATCATTAAATATATTCCCCACCCTTTGCCCCTGAAATCAGCAGCAATACCGATAGGTCCTAAGCCACAATAACATTCCCCCCATTGAGAACCCCAATTAACATTTGACCCCATATATGCTGACTCAGAGGTATTAGTTCTTAAAAATCCTGCTGGATTGTTCTGGTACCAGAGAAGCCAGTAATCTTCAATCCCGCCAGGAATACGTCGAATATTGTTAGCTTCATAGTACCACCGGCCTGGAAATGTTTTTTGTAAAAAATCAAGCAAAATTTCTTCCTCTTCTTTTGTAACTGGTCTCGCTTGCAAATTTTTTTCCAGCCCCTCCTGCAGTTGTTTAATCTTAGGTGAGGATTTAAAATTAGAGATATCCAAATAAAGATCATATTCTTTGCTCTTCTTTTTATAACCCAACCCTTCCAATAATAGTAAATAATCTTCCTCTAATTCGATAGGTAACCCAGATAAAAAATTCTGAGGGTCTCCGCCAAAGCGAATTTTCTCTACCCCTTTCATTTTTAAATCTGCTTCAACCCTTTTCGTTAACTCTTCTGTAGTAGAATTTACATCGGTCCTCTCTTTATCGACAACTAAAAGACTTATCCAGCCCTGGTTTAGATCAACATTACCAGAAATGGGCAAAGTTAGATATTTTGCAACAATAAAAGCAATTATTTGATCATTTTTAAAACTCCCATATGCAACTATATTTACCCCGGTAAAAGATTTAAAGATATTTTGTTCCACTAGTCGAGGAATAATAGAAAAAGAAGGATAAATTCTGTTCCATAACTCTATTCCTTTGTATATTTCGCCTCTTGCTGTTATCCTCTTATATTTCATCGATATTCCTCCACTAAAATGCAATTTTAATAAATCTGTTATCTAAATACCTATTGCTCTAAAGCCTTCAAAGTAATAGGTAAAACTCCCCTAGCTTCATATTTACCAGTTATTATTTCACTGGCCACTTGTAGATTGGTAGGACTATAATCATAGGTAGTTAAATAAGTTGATATTTCAGGAAATAAATTTAGATCGTAAGGATTGCGAATGGCTAAAACGATCAGCGGTTCTCCTTTAGCTTGCAATTTTTTGACCATCTTGGCTTGCTGGGGATTATGAACAGCATCATAGGTGCAAACAATAACCTGATTATTGCCTTCTAACGAAGGTAATTTGTTACCTTTCTCTAAAAAAGAATAATACTCAACCTTCATGCCTTGGCCTGATAAGCAATTAACAAAGTAACTCTTATGCTTTATATCGTCTTCTACTAATGATGTTCGTCCTGCAGAAAAATCTAAAACCATAACTTTTACATCCCCTGATTTATCAATAGGAATTAAATTATTTCTATCTTTAACCAAAGTTACTCCTTGCCTGGATATTTGTAAGGCAATTTCTTCCCCTCTCTTCTTGCCTAATTTGTTACAATCGGCAACTGGCATCTTTTTTAGCCCAATTCTTTTATCTTTTAACTTAAGGATTCTCATTACAGATTGATTAATTCGTTCTTCGGTAATTCTCCCCGCTTTTACTGCCTTAATTACTTCTTCAATAGCGGCTTTCTGTTTATCTAATGTATGAGATATGAGGACCATATCACTGCCAGCTTCAATAGCCATTACTGACCCTTCTATTGTACCAAAAGTACTGGCAATAGCATTCATCTCCATACAATCAGTTATAATTAAACCATTATATTCCAACTCTTCTCTTAGTAGCCCAGTTAACACATTATATGATAGTGTTGCAGGCACTCCCCTTTTTAGCTCTATAGCAGGGAAACAAATATGTGCGGTCATAATGCTGTCAACCCCTGCTTTTATTGCTTGTATAAAAGGATAAAGCTCCACCTTTTTAAGACGTTCTTTATCATGTTTAACAATAGGAAGGCCCAGGTGGGAATCAACGGTAGTATCTCCATGCCCAGGAAAATGTTTACCACAAGCAATAATTCCTTCTGATTGCATCCCGCTAATAAAGGCTTCTCCTAATTTGGCGACCAATAAGGGATCTTCACCAAAAGAACGCACCCCTATAACTGGATTAGACGGATTATTGTTAACATCTAAAACTGGGGCTAAGTCCATATTGATCCCTACTGCCTTTAATTCCCCGGCAATTGCTTGTCCAGCATTTCTTGCCAACTCAGCATTCCGAGCTGCCCCCAAGGTCATATTTCCAGGAAAATGTGTTCCCTCGGTCAAGCGAGTAACTACTCCGCCCTCTTGATCGGTAGAAATTATTAGTGGCAATTTTAATCTCCGATTCATAGCAACCATCTGTAATTCATTGGATAGATTGGCTATTTGCTGAAGTAAATGAATATTACGTCGAAAATAAATTATGCCTCCAATATGATAATTTTCTATCATTCCTTTTATTTCAGGAGTAACTGTTTTACCGTCAAAACCTATCTGAAATATTTGCCCTACTTTTTCTTTTAGGGTCATTTTGGATAACAACATCTCTAAAATTATTACGCTTCCTCCTAAGTTATTGTTAATTACGTTAAATCTTTGCTAAAAAGTTATATCGTATTTGAGACTATATATTTTGAACAATTTAAAATACACCAGAAAAATTAGTTCATTCACAACTAGATAATAGAGATTAAAAAAATAATAAATGGAAAATATTGGGAAATAAAGATTATTCGGTATTTTTATTATTAATCACATTAATCTCAAAAAGCATCATTCCCTCCCAATCAGAGAAAGGAAAACTTTCAGACAGATAATCTTCTATTTTATAAAGCCCAAGGGTTGGACAACTAGAATGGTAGAGGTCACCGTCAATTAAAATTCCCTCATGACCAATAATAACTCCAATAGGCCAATTTGATTTTTTAACAAAAGCTATTCCAATGGATCTAGGTAATTTTTTGAGTTTATCAATAGTAAAGTCTCCTCTCTTGATGTACTTGATAGTGATGGTTTTTTTCCAACCACCTAATTTCCCCTCAAAGAGAAGACTGCCATCCTGTTTTACATTGAGGGTCAAGGTCAATTCTCGGATAAAAGATTGATCAACCACATAATTAGTAGTCACATCGGTAAAATATTTATTATCCGGGTCTGTAATTCGATCACTAGTAAAATGATACCTGTTTTTATAACCTACTACTCCACCCTTGTAATGAACCCATCGGATAGTTTCCAGGGCTTCTTCATAGTTAGAACTATTAAGAAAGGTAGTAGCGTATAAAACAAACATAGTACAATTTGTTCTGCTATAAGGTAAGGGGTCTTTTAATTCATCAATAAAAGGTTCTTTGTAATAATCTGCTCCTAAATACATGGTAGCAATGGCCTTAAGGCGATCATCTTTATCAGGAAAGCGCCGCTGCAGCTCATGAAGTAGTAAATCTAGCTGAACAGAATTTAGCTCATAAATCTTTACTTTTTGTAAAAATTTATCATCAGCAAGAAGATTCAATTTGTTAAAATCTACTTCGGCTAAAGATATCGCTGTCCAAGATAAAAATATAAAAACAATTGCCAATGCTATATAACTAATCTTAATTATTTTTCTATCTTTTCTATATTTAACCATAATCTTCTCTTGTTTTCCTATCCTTTTAAACTACCCAATGTCAGGCCTTTAACAAAGTATCTCTGGAAGAAAAAGAAAACGATAAACATTGGAACAGCCGAAATAGCAGCTCCACTCATTAAGAGGCCGTAATCAACAAGATTTTTATCCTGTAAACTTTTCAAGCCCACTGGTAAAGTAAAAAGATAATCTTTGTTAAGAATAATTAAAGGCCATAAAAATGAATTCCAAACTGACATAAAAACTAAAATCCCTAACGTAGCCAGAGCTGGTTTAGACAAAGGCAAAATAATCTTCCAATAAATAGATAATTCAGAAGCACCATCCATTTTAGCCGCTTCAATCAATTCTGTAGGAATTGTCTTCATAAACTGTCTCATTAAAAAGACTCCAAAAACCATAGCTAAGGGAGGGAAAATAACGGCACCAAGAGAACCCTTAAGACCCAATCGGGTAATAAGAATATACATTGGAACTAAGGTAACCTGGCCTGGTATCATCATCGTACTAATCATCATCCAGAAAAGAAAATTCTTGCCTGGAAATTGTTTTTTAGCAAAAACATAGCCTGCCATAGAATCAAATAGTAAGATGCCCAATGTTGAAACAACACTAACGATAAGACTATTCATAAACCATCTATATAATCCTGTATCAATAAATAAAATCTTAATATTTCTTAATGATTCTGTCAGGATAAATATGGCTTGTTCCTTATCTCCTTGCAAAAGCAAAGGAATAAATTTTTTAACTACTGCTGGAATAAATTTGGGCGGTATAGAAAACACTTCATTGGGTAGTTGGAATGCAGTAATAAACATCCAGTATAAAGGCAATAAAGCAATAATGGCTCCTATAAATAAAATAATATAAAAAATGACTTTTATAATTTTCAATAATATATCTTTAAAACCCATCAAATAATGCCTCCTAATACTCTACATCTGTACTTAAAAATTTGAACTGAATAAAAGCAAATATTAATACTATACCAAAAAGAATAATAGAATGAGCAGAAGCTAAACCAAAATCAAAATCCCGGAAGGCAGCATTATAGATGAGGTGAACTAAAGTAGTTGTAGCATAACCGGGACCTCCATCTGTTAGAAGTAAAACCTGGGTAAAAACCTGAAATGAACCGATAGTCCCAATGACTACCAGATAAAGAGTAATTGGTTTGATTAAAGGCAAAGTAATTCTAAACCAGGTGGTAATGGGTCCTGCTCCATCTATCCTTGCTGCTTCATATAAAGACTCTGGGACTGAGCCCATAGCTACAAGATAAAGGACAATACCAACACCAGGAGGAGTTAAGATACTCATTAAAATTATAGCTGGCAGTGCCCAGTTAGAACTCCCCAACCAATTAATAGGACCTAAATTTAGTATACTTAAAAAATAATTTATTAGACCTTTAGAAGTATACATCCATCTCCAAACCATGGAGATGACTACTACTGAAGTAACTGTAGGGAGGTAATAAGCCCCACGAAAAAATGTTTGAATCTTGCGGCTAAAAGGATGTATTAAACTTGCTAAAACTAAAGCTATAAAAATTTGAGCAGGCACTACGGTTAGAGTATAGCGAAGGGTATTCCAAAGAGCTATCCAAAAGAGATCCCCGGTAAATGCCTCTTTAAAATTAGCAAGCCCTACCCACTTAGTTTCAAAAATTCCAAATTCCTGAAAAGCAAGAAAAAAAGCCCAAAAAACCGGAATAACTATAAAAGTAAAAAATAATAAAAGTTTAGGAAGTATAAAAAAATAGTTCCATTTATATTCAGCGAAATTTTTAATTAAAAGTTTAGAAAATTTAGCTTTGATAAGTATCACCTCATTTAACATTTAACTAAAATTATTCCCCCTCCCCGTAAACGGGGAGGGGGCACTTTTTTGTTGTATTTAATTTCTATTTAAGAAACCTTTGAACTTGTTCTCCTGCAGCTTTTAAGGCTTCTGTAGCAGTTTTTTCTCCATTTAAAACTAACTGCAATTGAGCTTGAATTCTTTCATCAATTTGTGGCCAACTTTGATGTCTGGGCAATGAAACTGCATATTTGAGCATCTCTGCTGCTTGTCGCATTTGAGGATTATCCATAAAGGGATCCATTGCCTGAGCAGATTTTAGAGCAGGAAAAGTGCCATAGTTGACAGCAAAAGTATATTGCTGTTCAGCATCAGAAAGGAACTTAGCTAGCTCAGCAACAATCTTCAGTTTTTCTTCATCCTTTTGTTTAAAGACCACAAATCCGCCAGAACCGCCGATAGTAACTGATTCTCCAGTTTTGCCTGTCGGGTATTCAGCCACTACAAAGTTCATCTGGTATTTCTTGCTATTTCTTAAAGTAGCAATAGCCCAGCTTGCCCATGGTTCTACAGCTATAATTCGTTTTTCAGGGTTAGCAAAAGCTTGGAAGCAACCACCTATGTCTGATCCGCCCATTTCCATCGGGCTAACCTTATGATTAAATTTTAAGGAAGCAAATTTTGTCAAACCAGAAATGGCTTCTGGAGAATCAAAAGTATATTTGGTGTTATCCGTTGAAAGAGGTTTGCCTCCATCCATCATTAAAAATGGCCAGGCTTCATAATATCCCTTAAGAACATATGTTGAGAAACCATAAACATCGATATTGCCATCTCCATCCCTATCAAAGGTAAGCTTTTTCATCTTGGTGACAAACTCATTCCAAGTCCACTTGCCATCAACGGGAGGTTCTACTCCCCGCTCTTTAAAAATATCTAAGTTTAACATTAGCGCATGAACTGTCATAGAGGTAGGGATTCCATAAAGATGGCCATTATAAGAGTATGCATTCAATGCAGCCGGAAAGAAATCATTTAATTCTTCTTCAGTAAAGAAAGAATCTAATGGCTCTATAACTCCTTGTTCTACATATTTTAGATTTACAGCTCCATCGCTGATATCAACTGGGCCAATATCTGGCCAATCGTGCCCTGCAATAGCTATATTCATTTTTTCTCCTAATTTTTCCCACGCAACCTCTACCAATTCGATATCTACTGCTGGATTAAGTTCTTCAAATTTAGCAATACGGGATTTAATCCAATAATACTTATCACCCTCTTCATTAGGCCAGCGGAAGCCATCCCATACTGTTACCTTAACTTTTGATTCTGCTAACACAGAAGGTGCTAACATGGCCGCAATTAATACTATACCAATTAACAATAAAATAATTTTTTTCAT
>JAHIOW010000071.1 GCA_018895075.1 Candidatus Omnitrophota bacterium
AGCGATAGTATCACAGTTGCCCCTACCCAAACATTAACGGATAAATAATATCAAAAGATGAGAGATGCAGCAATCGCTTGCATTAGAGAAATTGGAGTCGAAACCGGCGGTTCTAATATCCAGTTTGCTGTACACCCTGAGACCGGAAGAATGGTTATTATTGAAATGAACCCGCGTGTCTCAAGAAGTTCTGCATTAGCCTCTAAGGCAACCGGTTTTCCTATTGCTAAGATTGCAGCAAAACTGGCGGTGGGTTATACTCTGGATGAAATTCCCAATGACATCACCAAAAAGACTCCTGCTTGTTTTGAACCCGCTATTGATTACTGTGTAGTAAAAATTCCCCGTTTTACCTTTGAGAAATTTCCATCGGCAGATCCCGTATTGACCGTATCCATGAAATCTGTAGGTGAGGTAATGGCTATAGGTAGAACTTTTAAAGAAGCCTTTCAGAAGGCATTACGCTCTTTAGAAATAGGTCTTGCTGGTTTGGATGATTTGAAATTTCCACCAACCGATGATGAATTAAAAAAGAATTTAAGAGTTCCTTGCGTCTCAAGAGTTCTTTATATAAAACAGGCCATAAAAAGAGGCAATAGTATCGATGAGATTTATAGGTTAACACAAATTGATCCCTGGTTTCTGGAGAATATTCGGCAGATTGTAGAATTAGAAGAGCAGATAAAGACAAAATTGAAATTGAACCACGAGAAAAGTTCAGTTGGTTTACTTAAAAAAGCAAAAGAATTCGGCTTTTCAGATTTACAGATTGCCCGTTTGTTAAACCAAACCGAAGATACTATAAGAAAGTGGCGTCAAGGATTAGGGATAAAGCCAGATTACAAACTGGTAGATACTTGTGCGGCGGAGTTTGAGGCATTTACTCCTTATTATTATTCAACATATGAATCTTAAAGTTATCTCATTAGGGAGGCAGTTATGTTAAAAGCAGAAATTTATATCACATTGAAAAGAACCGTTTCCGATCCTCAAGGGCTAACCATTAAACACGCCTTAGAATCATTAGGTTATAAAGACTTAACAGATGTTCGCATCGGCAAATTAGTGATTATCAAATTAAATTTTAAAGATAAAAAAAGAGCGGAAAAAGAAATTAACGAGATGTGTAAAAAGTTACTAGCTAACCCCATAATAGAAGATTACCATTTTAAGATAAAAGAGCAATAAATGAAATTTGGAGTCGTGGTTCTTCCGGGTTCTAATTGCGATCAGGATTGCTTCTATGTAATAAAGGATGTTTTAAAGAAACCCGTTAGGTATATTTGGCATAAGGACACTGACGTTGATGGTCTTAACTGTGTTATCTTGCCAGGAGGATTTAGTTACGGAGATTACTTACGGACAGGTGCCATAGCAAGATTTTCTCCGGTGATGAAGTCTATCGCTGGCTTTGCCAGAAAGGGCGGTACTGTAATAGGAATTTGTAATGGTTTTCAAATACTTCTTGAGGCAGGACTTCTACCTGGTGTTATGCTCAGAAACAAAGGCCTTCATTTTCTTTGTAAGTATGTTTATATAAAGACGGAGAATAATCAAACGAGATTTACTAATTTTTATAACACGGGACAGATTTTAAGGATACCTGTCGCACATAATGAAGGTAATTATTATATTGATGCAGCTGGGCTAAAAGAGTTAAGAGATAATAACCAGATAGTATTCCGTTATTGTTCTGCCACCGGAGAAATTAGCGATCAATTTAATCCCAACGGCGCATTAGATAATATCGCGGGTATCATAAACAAAAAAGGAAATGTTTTAGGGATGATGCCGCATCCTGAGCGCAGTTCCGAAAGAGAACTTGGCTCACCAGACGGTTATTTTGTATTTAAGTCAATAGTTGAATGGCTAGAAAATAGATAACATGATAAAACAGGAAGTATATCGTTCGCTTGGCTTAAGCGATAAGGAATATCGGAATATCTTGAAGATTTTAAAGCACAAGCCTACAAATACAGAACTGGCAATGTTTTCCGTAGAGTGGTCTGAGCATTGCGGTTATACACGTTCGCGAAAATGGCTTAGACTTTTGCCCAAGACAGGCAAATACAAGACGCTGATAGGAGAAGATTCCGGAGGGATTATTCTTGATGGTTTAGCCATAATTTTTAAGATGGAGAGTCACAATCATCCTTCACAGGTTGAGCCAAAGCAAGGAGCGGCGACAGGAGTAGGGGGAATTATAAGGGATATATTCACCGCAGGAGCCAGGCCCATAGCATTATTAGATTCTCTGCGCTTTGGGCCGCTTAGTCAGGCGTATAATAAATATCTTTTTACCGGCGTCATAGACGGAATTCAGTTCTATGGAAACTGTGTGGGAGTACCCACGGTGGGTGGCGAGATTTATTTTGATAAGAGTTACACAGGAAATTGTTTGGTTAATGCGATGTGTATCGGCATAGCCAAGAAGGGTAAGCTAGTCAGGGCGCGTGCATTTGGTAAAGAAAATTCCATTATGTATGTGGGTTCAAGCACAGGACGAGACGGAATCGGCGGTTGTAGTATCCTTGCTTCACATGAGTTTAAAGAAGGCGAAGAGAAAAGGCCAACAGTTCAGATAGGAGATCCTTTTACAGAAAAGTGCTTGATAGAAGCTACATTAGAAGCCATTAATACAGGATATGTTGTGGGGATTAAGGATATGGGAGCAGCTGGCCTTACCTGCTGCACAAGTGAAATGGCATCAGCGGGAAATTCAGGTATGGATATAGAATTACAAGCAGTACCGAGACGAGAAGAGAATATGCAACCTTGGGAGTTGATGATGTCTGAGTCTCAGGAAAGGATGCTTATTTGTGTAAAGAAGGGGAAAGAAGACCAAATAAAGAAAATATTCCTGAAATGGGACCTTAACGCATCCATTATCGGTAAGGTTACCAATGATGAATTAGTAACAATTAGAGATAATGGTAAGATAGTAGCCCAGATAAAGGCGCATTCTTTAACCCAGCCACCAATATATGATATGCCTTATAAGAAGCCAAGGTATTTAAGAGAATTAAATAAACTTAAGCTTAACAAAATTCTTAAGCCAAAAGATTATAATAAGGTTTTGCTAAAACTTTTGGCAGCACCATCTATTACCAATAAGACCTGGGTATACGAGCAATATGACCATATGGTTGGAACCAATACTGTGATATTGCCTGGTTCTGATGCGGCAGTGCTAAGATTAAAAGGAACAAATAAAGCGATAGCGGCTACTACCGATTGCAACAGTCGTTATTGTTTCCTTAATCCATATAGAGGTGCACAGATTGCAGTAGCAGAGGCAGCCAGGAACCTCGTCTGTTCCGGAGCCCATCCCGCAGCGGTTACAGACTGTCTTAACTTTGGAAATCCTGAGAAACCAGAAAGTTTCTGGCAATTTAAGAATTGCGTAGAAGGGATTGCCGATGCCTGTAAATTTTTTAATATAGCTGTAGTAAGCGGAAACGTTTCTTTCTATAATGAAAGCCCACAGTCCGTTATCAATCCTACTCCTACGATTGGTATGATAGGCATTATCAATGATGTAAATAAGGCCTGTTCACAAAATTTTAAGCAAGAAGGAGACGTTATAATTCTTTTAGGCTACTGTAGGGATGAGTTGGGCGCAAGTGAGTATTTGAAAGAGATTTATAATTTAATGAAAGGCAACGCACCACAATTAGACCTGAGACTAGAGCAGGCAGTTCAGAGGACAGCCCTTGAAGCAATAGAAAAGGGTTTAGTGAATTCAGCCCACGATTGTTCTGAAGGAGGATTAGCAGTGGCTTTGGCTGAATGTTGCATTTCTAATAAAGATAATATGATAGGTGCTATCATTGATAACTTAAATTATGATATGAGAGCAGATGCTTTACTTTTTGGTGAATCCCAATCAAGGATTATTCTTTCCTGTAGTAAAGATTGCGTGGAAAAAATTAGAAAAATTGCCTTAGAATTTAAAGCCCCCTTTTGCGTTATTGGTAAAATCGGCGGTAGAGTTTTAAGAATTTTAAAGGCAAAAGAAGAGTTGATTTATTTGCCCTTGGAAAAATTATTTGATGAATGGAACGGGTCGCTAAAGAGAAAGATTGAGGGATAATATATGTGCGGAATATTCGGAATATATCCCCATAAAGACGCAGCGCACCTGGCCTGTTTGGGCCTTTATGCGCTTCAGCATAGAGGCGAGGAGTCCAGCGGAATAATCACCCGCAATGGTAAGAAGGTGCATTTACATAAAGCCCTGGGGTTGGTGAGTGAGGTTTTTGATGAAAAAATTATTCGCAGCCTGCGCGGTGAAATGGCAGTCGGACACGTGCGTTATTCTACCACCGGAAGCAGCAATATCAAGAATACCCAACCTTTTTACGTAAAATCAAAAATTGGCGATATTGCTATTGCCCATAATGGAAACCTTACTAATACGTTAAGTCTTCATCTGGAATTAGAGAACAAAGGTGCTCTGTTTCAGACTAGTATGGATTCAGAAATTATCGCTCATCTATTGGCACATAGTCAAAATAAGGATTTTAAGAATACAATCATTTGGGCGCTTTCTAAACTAGAAGGGGCATATTCTTTAGTGCTAATGCTCAATGATATTCTGATTGGGGCAAGAGATAGTTTTGGCTGGCGGCCGCTGTGCTTAGGTAAATTAGACG
>JAHIOW010000072.1 GCA_018895075.1 Candidatus Omnitrophota bacterium
ACTTCTCTTGCTACTATTCTAAACGCACATTATCAATATAGATTGCGCCTTTGTAGACTGGCCGCATATTGGACTCAATCCTTACACCTAATTTCCTTACATCAGCCCTGAACTCCTCAGTAACCTGGGTCCTGCGCCAATCCGTGCTTCCCGGAATAAGACTGGCGGTAATAGTCGTCCACTCTCCGGGGATTAATTTACCCGAGCGAGCCATCTCTGTCCATTTCCAATCCTCACCCACAGTAAGAATAATCTTTGCCGTTAAACCAAAAGGGGCATCTTCAGGTAAAAATGCATCTACGGATATGCTTTTATAAGGCGTCCAATCAAAATACTCCTGCGCCTCTACATAGGCAGCGGTCCATCTTGCTCCGGGAAAATCAGCCGTTATCTCTAAAGAAGACTCCCCTTCCTTGGCGAATTTCTTGGAGGCCACAATACCCTCTGCCACATAGTCATCCTTTTCATAACACCAATCCGGGACTTCCCAGACAGGGGTACTCTCCTCAAATCCAAAGATGACCTTCTCCTGGCATAAGCCAACGCTTACGCTCAGAAACAATAAACCTAAAACCATTATCCCTATTACTACTTTTTGCTTCATAGATCTTACCTCCTTTTTAGCTAATAAAAAAGACCACGGCGTTTTGAATCCGTGGCCTTATTCAAAATATTAATACTTTTCAATCTCTTTCTTATGCACTATAAGTTTACTATATTTTCCCTTAATTTACAAATTAAAAAGCCAACTTTTGTCTCTGTTAACAAACCATAACTTCTTACAATAGGTTACAAACCTCTAAAAACGCTTTCCCTTAAATCAGTTGACCCCTATTGCAATTCTATCTCTTAATATGCCTATCCATCTCTCTGGCTGCCTTAGACAGTTCCTCCTCTGGGTCTGCCCCTTGTAAGACCACGCGTTGAATTGCCTGTTCAATAAAGCGAGTACTCTTATCCCAACCCAAAACTGAAGGCGGGCCCTTCCCATCCTCTGCCTGTAATTTCAATATCTGCTTAAAGTCTTCTTCTATCGGCAATATACCCCAGGTAGTGATATTAGAAGGCAAATAAGAATCCTGGGTAGCGCGGGCTGCGCTATAGAGTTTTACCTGAGTCTGGGGCTGGAATAAAAACTTGATAAATTCCCAGGCCTCTTTTTTGTGTTTGGAGTTATTAAAAATCCCCATTATTCGGCCCCCTAAAAAGGCAGTGTGCGCACCTGTTGGCCCTGCGGGTAAAAGGGCAATCGACCATCTCCCGGCTATCTCTGGAGCAGTCAGGCGCAGGCCATCAATCTTCCAATTCCCGGAGATTACTAAGGGAAAATCTCCGGTGCGTAACCCCTGCTCTAAAGGAATCCTGGTTTTAGGAACCCCCAATTCTGTGTATAGGCGTGAGAAAAACTTCAAGGCCTCAACTGCTGCCTCTGAATCTACGGTTGGCTTCCTCCCTTCTGGGTCATAAAAATCTCCCCCTGCCTGCCAGAGATAAGGAGCGTATCCAATCCAGCTCATTGAACCCCAATCAAAAATCATCCCCTTATTCCGGGCCTTTAAATCTAAAAGTAAATCCTCTAATTCCCCCCAGGTCTTTGGTGGCTTAGCGATAATATCATTGCGGTAAAACATAATCTGCAGGCTCAGGTCAAAAGGAATACCATATACCCTCTTTTTATATTCTACCGTATCCCAGAGTCCAGAAAAATTTTTTTCTTTAATTACCTTTATATCCTCGCCAAACTCCTCAGCCAGATCCACCATCGCCCCTAAAGAACCAAACTTTGTGCCCCAGGTGAGCCCCATTGTGCCGATATCAGGGATAACTCCTCCGGCCATACTGGTAAGGTACTTGGTGTAGGCGTCTCCCCATGAGATTGCCTCGCATCTGAAACTGATGCCTTTATCCTTGAAGAACTCATCGCCGATACCCTGGATTGCCTTTGCCTGGCTCTCCGAACCTACCAGCCACATCAGCAATTCCTGCTGCCTCTTTGACTGGCCCCCTGCCGCTTTAGATTCCTGTTTTCCGCATCCAGTTAAAGAAACAGAAAGAACAAATGTCAAAATCCAAAACATAAATTTTGTTTTTTGCATTTTCTTTTTCCTGCTAACGCTTGGATTCCCTGAGGCATAAAATTAGGGACAAACACCTTTAACAGGGAAAGAGGTGTCTGTCCCTAATGTTTAAACGTCAGATGCTTACACCGTACCTCTGCGCACTTCGAGGCTCCTGCGGATTTCCTCGCTTTTTTGTTTTGTCAACGGCACGCGCAAAACAAAAATAATAGCGATGATCAGGCCCACGACCGGCAAAGAAGCGAGACTTGCGCGAATCCAGAATATGGCCTCAGGCGCCTGCACTTTAAGTTTCCAGGTAAAACCCGCCCATGTCAAAATAAGACCGGAAAAATAATACCCTAATGAATTTCCCAGTTTAAGAATATAGGAAGCACAGGCGGTAAAAGAACCTTCCCTTCTTTCATGCGTATTGAGCTCATCGTAGTCAATAATGTCGGCGCCGATGGAACTATGCAGCATCCAGAGAGAAGCCGCACACATTCCCATCAAACCCGACGAGATTGTTTGCAGCCACTGGATCGCCGGCGTATACAAGAACCAGGAACCGCCGTAACCACATATGCCTATGACACAGGCTACCACTGCCGCCTCGCGTTTGCCGATCCGATGCGCCAGAGCCGCATGCAGCGGAACCCCTATAAGGCCGCCCACCATAAAAGCCACGCCCATCCAAAACTGCCAATTATCTCCGACAATTTTGTCGCCGCCGGCTACATAAAAAACCGTAGCATAGTAACCAAGCGAGCCCACCATGCTCGTGCTCATAATAAAAGCGCCACCCATAACAATCATCTGACGGAACGGCTTACACTTAAGAGTCTCACCCAAGCCACTCAGAATGGAAATTTTCTCAGTAACCTTCACCACCACTTTCTCATAGTAGCGTTCTTTAACTCTAAAGAAAATGATTATGGCAAGAATAGCCATTATCACACCCAATATTGATGAGTACACCTGCAGTCCCAGGAGAACATTCTTTTGTCCTGTTCCCGGAATAAGAAACCAGGCCAGGTTGGTAAACCGTAAAGCATAAAAATTGCCCAATTCTGAAATCTTTTGGGCCATGCTGCGATAGGACATGACGGATGTGCGCTCTTCATAATCAGGCGTCATTTCCGCGCCCAAACTATAGTAAGGCACGGTAAAAGCGCTGATTATGGGAATATAAATCATATTGGATAGTAACATGTACCAAAAGATCACGGACACGCCGAGAAACTTTATCGCCACCCAGGACGGCGACACCAAAAACAAGATCGGTAGACACAGTCCGCTTAAAATACCAGCGATCAAAATAAAAGGACGCCGGCGGCCGAATCTGGAACGCAAATTATCGGACAGCCACCCCACCAGAGGATCAACAATGGCATCAAAGACTCGGATCAATGTAAGCGCCAAACCCACCAGCCACGGTGGAACACCCAAATACATGTTAAAAACCGCAAAAGCAACAGACGCGTACAACCAGAGACCCCACATATCAACTGCCGTGCCAAGACTATAGAATATCTTGGTGTGAATCGGAAGACGATCCCGCAGAGGTTTCTTCCCATTAACAACATTAGCTTCTTGCATTCTGTTTTCTCCTTCCATAGTAGATTAGCACCCAATTTTATCGGATCAATTGGTGTCCTGCTTTCTGCAGGAACACCAAACTCATTACTTTGGGTGTTTCTTTCTGCAAATTTCCGCCGTAGGTGAATAAACCTTCGGCTGAAATCTTAACGCAGACCGTGATACCTCTTTCCGGCATAACATGCATCGATAAGCCGCTCTATGCTTGTGGTAGCCAGGCATTGAACCGTATCAGCGCCGCCGTAATAAAGTTTAACCTCGCCGTTATCCTCCGCCACAGCGCCACAGGTAAACACCACACTGGGAGTTTGTCCCAGGAGTTCGTATTGCTCCTCGGGAATCAAGATTGCATCTTCAGCCATAGCCTTGACTTTTGACGGATCATTCAAATCTAAAAGACAAACACCCAATTGATAAACAAAATGCGCTCTGCATTGAGTGCGCACTCCGTGGAAAATATTCAACCATCCCTCTGGTGTTTTAATAGGAGCGGCTCCCGCCCCGACCTTTGTCCAGGCCCAGCGGATCCCCTCCCAGTTCCTGAACACGCATTCACTCTTTCCCCAAAAGATCAAATCCGGAGAATAAGACACCCAAATATCCCCGCTATCGGCTCCGGTATTAGGCCGGTCAAGGCGCGCGTACAATCCGTTGATCTTCTCCGGAAAAAGCACCCCATTGCGGTTATCTGTTTCGGAAATAAACCCCATCCATTGAAATTTCTTAAAGTCCTCTGTCTTCATCAGACTCAGCCGGCAGGTGTGGCCAGAGTGCGCGGCATGGACTATATAATATGCATCATCGATTTTTGTCACGCGCGGATCATAAATCATGGATTCGGCATACTTCTTAAACTTCGGATCATCATAGGGCATATCCATCGGCTTTGGCCGCGGCTTAAAATGATAACCGTCCGTGCTTTCCGCGATCCAAAAATGGTTAACCAAAGCGGAATTCTCCACCCGGCAAACCATCATATAAATACCATTGTATTTCACGATGCCGGAATTAAAAACAGTTTTAATATCGGCCTCAGCGGGAAAATCCTTACCTGTCAAGATAGGATTCCCCTCATACCGCTTGCATATAGGATACTTGTTTGTTTTCATGCCTAATTTCCTCTCTTTGTGCGCACTGTTTTTATTAAGCAATATCTAATATACTTTATGTGAATAGGCGCAAGTATAGCACTTTCAGAATTATTTGTCAATTACCAACTCGATTCCAGATAAAATACTCCCCATTGCTTCATTCCCTTAAATCCCCCGCGCATCAAAGCCCAGTTAGAGATATATCTGATTTTGGCCCAGCGCAAGAACTTGCTTCTGGGTTTAAGGGCAAGTGCCGGCCAAAAATATAAAACGCTAAATAGAACAAAAAACAAACCTAATACAAGCAGTGTCGTATTAAATAAGGAAGCGATAAATAAACTGCCAATGAACCGGATTAAAAATAGCGCGCCGAAGATATGCATCAAATGAAAGTTCCCAATGTAAAGCACGCCTTTAATAAAACATGGAATAGGTATATAGATATAACCAAAGTATTGCAGGCAAATCTCAAAAACCTTCTTGGTGTGTGCTTTTACTGGCAGGGGATGGCCAAACCCATAGCCAAATAACTGCCGGCAGTAATCCTTTAAGGTCACCCGGTGCATATGCTCAACGATTGCCGCTGGCTCAAAGTATAAACGAAAGCCGGCCTTAAGAATCCGGATAGAAAAATCCACATCCTCATTAGTTATCTCATGCCAGAATTCGCGGCCTACCGCATCCACTGCTTCCTTGCTTACCGCGGCATTAGCCGTAGCAAAAAAGGCAGAATGGATATTGCCGTTTACCTCATGGGGCAAATCTTTTTTTATACTCGGGTAATAACCGGCGCTGGTTACATTACAGCGTCCGGAAACAGATAAAAACTTTGTCTCTTCGCAATATGCCTCTACGTCATTATTGTTATCTGTGCGCAGGGTAAGAATCTCCCCCCCCACCATACCAATCTTTTTATCCTTAAAAAATCTCTCTAATATCTTATTCACCCAATCCCGGCGCACCACACAATCCCCGTCAGTAAACAATATGTAGTCGCCCTTGGCTATTCTTAAGGCCGCATTGCGCGCCTGTCCGGGTGATTTACAGTTAGCAACAGCAATTAATAGTATCTGGGGATATCTTTTCTGCCACTGCCGGATTATCTCTACTGTGGAGTCGGTGCTGCCCCCGTCAGCAAAGATAAACTCCAGTTTTTCTTTTGGATAATCCAGTTCAACCAGCGACTGAAGGCACTTCTCCAGTGTCCTGACAGTATTGCGAATGGGATTAACTATAGAAACAAATGGTTTATCTGACACGGCCACCCCCTCCTCTTTATTCTTCTCGTCAAAATATCCGTATCTCATTTTTAATACGATTTCCCGGAAATGGGTTTGTTATACCACTCCTTGATTGTCTCCTGGGCAGGTTTATTCTGAGGAGTAAAACTGCGGTTTGAAGGCCCACCCATCTTGGGATGAACCCCCCAATACCACCAATACGCTCCATAAAACCAAGGTCTATCCCAAAAGGTCTCTAATAATGCCCGGTAACAATTAACCTGCAACTCCAAATCTAGTTCACCTACGGGTATATGCTGCCAGGGTTCATCAGCAGCATCCCTTGAACTCTTATAACCCATCTCGGTAAAGAGAACGGGCTTATCTATCTTTTTCTGCCAGGCCTCAATCTCTCCCATCCAATCCTGCCATACACTCTTTAATTCCTCTACAGTAGGTTGCATAGAGCAGACTAGAGGAAAATAAGCGTCAAGCCCGGCGTAATCTAGGGCATCCCAGAATTCGATTTGATTATACCCATTATGCCAATTCGCAGCATAAGTTAGCTGCCCTTTATAGACCTCCCTGACCTTCTTTATTAAATCTCTCCAACGCCGAGGTTCAGCGAGGGCAGGCTGAGTGAGCTCTGTCCCGACGCAAAAGAGTTCTACGTTTTCTTCTGTAGCTATCTTTGCGTAATGGAGGAGAAAAACAGTATAACTTTCAAACCAGGCCTGCCAGTCGGAAGACAAATCAAATCCGATCTCCCCCCGCCATTTACCTTCACTTTTAATAAGGTCTAAGTGAGGCTTAAGCATTACCTTGAAATTTAACTGGCGCAGTTGCCGTATGGCAAAAATCAGGCTTTCATCAGAGGGGCTTTTATCCTTTAAAGGATATATATCTGTAGAATCATACCGCTCCTGATACCAGGTAGATACCAAACCCACCCACTCTACCCCCAGAGGAGTTAACTGTTCCATCGCCTTAACTGCATTAACGTTGCTATATCCGTTCTCCGTCCAGGCAACAAGAGACATCCCTTTTTGGAATTCAGGCCTTAAAATCTTCTCTTCCTCTATTACTGGTACTTCTATTTCCGGAACTTCAACTGTTACCTCAACCTTCTCTTCTATTATTCCAGAGGCCTCCTCTTCTATCTCTACGGGCTCCTCAACTATAACCGGTGCCTCAACCTCAACCACCGGCGGAGCAAGAACCTCTGGCTTAACTGCTTTCTTGAAAAAAGTAGTCCTGGCCGTCAAACCCACAGCCACAACCATGATTATTAGACCTATAGAAAGATAAAAAAATCTCTTCTTCTGCATGATCTCTCCTTTAATGAGTCCCGTTAGAAATACAATTTCTAACGGGATGAGCAGACGACTTACGGAGCTTTAGTGACGTAAGTCGTAGACCAAAGGTCGTCTGCGAATTTAATCCAACCGCACATTATCAATATAAATCGGGCCGCTATAGACCGGCTTCATATCTGACTCCAGCCTCATCCCTAATTTGCGCACATCTGAGCGAAACTCATCAGTTACCTCAGTCCTGCGCCAATCAGTGCTTCCGGGTCTAAGGTCTGCGCTAATAGTTGTCCATTCTCCGGGAACTAATTTAGCCAAACGCGCCATCTCTATCCATTTCCAATCTTCACCCACTGTAAGGATAAACCTTGCCCGCAGCCCAAAAGGCGCATCTACAGGCAGGTATATATCAGCAGATATAGTTTTATAGAGTGTCCAGTCAAAAAATTGCTGCACCTCTGCGTAGGTGGCTGTCCATTTCTTACCCGGGAAATTAGCCATTAATTCTAAGGAAGCATTGCCCTCTTTAGCGAATTTGTTAGAGATAGCCATACTTTCGGCGACATACTCTTCCTTCTCAAAACACCAATCCGGTATCTCCCAGCTGGGAACATCCTCCTCAAATCCGAAGATAAGTTTTTCCTGGCATAATCCCGCATTAGTAAAAAGAAAGAAACTAACAACTAACAATAAACAAATCCTCAACCTCATCCCTTACCTCCTTTTAATCTTAAACCATTCAGAAAGTATCTCCTCTGCTTTTTTGCCCCGGATGGTGTAACCTAACGGAGACCACCTCTTTTGAGGAAAATAATTCCACCAATATAAACCTTTAAACCAGGGATAACTAGAGCAAACCACCAGCATTGCCTCTAAGGCGTCTGCCTGTTCCTGCTGGTCCATAAATTCCCTAGGCAGATTAGAGAG
>JAHIOW010000073.1 GCA_018895075.1 Candidatus Omnitrophota bacterium
AAGCCTTCTTTATCTATACATTGGCTATTCAACGATACCGCTTTCTGCTGGATAAGGCGGCGGGCTTCGTTTTTGGTGCGCACCAGTCCGCCCTCTAAAAGAATTTCAATTATATTATTTCCCCCGCTGATTAATTTGTAAGCAGCTATATCCTGCGGTAATTCTCTGCGGCTGAATACACGCTCAAACTCTGACTCTGCGCTAGCAGCCTGTTTCTGAGAATAGTAGCGCTCAACAATAATCCTGGCTAATCTTGATTTTGCCTCTTTAGGATGCATGCTCTTTATCGGCTCCAGATTCTCAGCGGTTAAAAGCTGGTAATATTTCATCATCAATTTATCAGGTATAGACATAATCTTTCCGAACATCTCCCCTGGCGCTTCATTAATACCGATATAATTTGCATAGGTCTTGCTCATCTTTTGCTCGCCATCGGTCCCCTCTAAAAGCGGCAGAGTGATAATTACCTGGGGAGCCTGGCCAAAATCTTTCTGAAGTTCTCTGCCTACAATCAAATTAAACTTTTGATCCGTGCCTCCAATTTCTATATCTGCCTCCAAGACTACCGAGTCGTACCCTTGAAATATGGGATAAATGAACTCTGACATAAATAGCGGCTTTTGCTCTTTAATTCTTAAAGCAAAATCATCGCGTTCTAACAATCTGGTTACTGTATAATGAGTGAGCAATTTACCGAACTCAAGGCCTGTCATTTTATCAAACCATTTGCTATTAAACATAATCCTTGTCTTCCCGGCATCAAGGATCTTGAATACCTGTTTCTTATAAGTTGAGGCGTTATTCTTAATTTCTTCTGCCGTAAGGGCCTTCCTGATCTTACTCTGTCCTGAAGGGTCTCCTATCCGAGCGGTAAAATCCCCGATTAGGAAGATTACCTTATGCCCCAATTCCTGGAATGCCTTTAGTTTATTTAAAAGAACCGTATGCCCCAGATGAATATCAGGCGCAGTAGGATCAAAGCCTGCTTTTACTTTTAAAGGCCTCTTAAGTCTAATGCTTTCCTCTAACTTAAACCTTAGTTCATCTTCTGAAATTATTTCAACTGCGCCTCTTTTTATAACCTCTAACTGTTTACTAATATTTATCTTTTCCATATTCACGCCTTCCTCAGTTAACATCTTCCTGAAAGTATGATTTTGCCTTGCTCTACATCTATCTTTATCGCTTTCACCTTTATCTTATCGCCTACCTTCAATTGAGCAAGTTTTTCATTGTCTATTTCGCTGGAATGAACCAGTCCTTCTAAATCCTGTTCGATCTTAACAAATACACCAAAGTCAGTAAGATTAATTATCTCGGCTTCCAAAACCGTATCTACAGGATATTTAGCAGCAAACTCTGGCCAGGGATTAGGCTGGAGTTGTTTTAAGCCTAAGGCGATACGCCGATTTTGCATATCCACAGAGAGCACCATAACTTCCAGCTTTTGTCCTTTTTTTAAAGCGTCCTGGGGGTGTGATAATCTTTTTGTCCAGGAGATATCTGAGACATGAATCATCCCTTCTATATTGTTGTCTAATTCTACAAATGCGCCATATTCAGTAAAACCTATGACTTTACCTTCGGCCTTGCTGCCTGCGGGATATTTAGATTCCGCATCCTGCCAGGGATTCTGCTCTAACTGTTTAAGGCTTAGTGATATCCGCCGAGAATCTTTATCCACGCTCAAGATAAGCGCCTCTGCCATATCGCCAATAGCAAACATCTCTCCGGGGTTATTAATCCTCTTTGACCAGGATATCTCTGAGATGTGTATTAAACCTTCAATGCCTTTCTCCAATTCCACAAACACGCCGTAAGGCAGGATATTTACAATCTTACCCTTTACCTTAGAACCAACGCCATATTTTGTCTGGACATCAGACCAGGGGTCGGGAAACCTCTGTTTTAAACCCAGGGAGACCCTGCCTGAATCTTTATCTAAATTCAAAACCATCACCTCAATCCTGTTTCCCAGGGCAACTATTTCGGAAGGATGGCTGATTTTAGACCATGACATATCGGTAATATGTAAAAGCCCGTCTATGCCCCCTAAGTCAATAAATGCACCAAAATCGGTTATGGCCTTGACTATGCCAGGATATATCCCGCCAATTTTTAAATTCTGCCAAATTTTTACTTTGGCTTCTTCTTTTTCCTTCTGCATTGCTTCCCGCCGGGATAGTATAATGCTGCGCCTTAAGTTGTTAATTTTAACAATCTTAAAATTAAATATCTTATTGATAACATCTTTATCGGGGGTACCCTTAAAGACAGAAAGTGATGCGGGTAGAAACCCTTCTATTCCCGCAACGTCAACTAAAAAACCACCCTTTACCTTCTTAATGGGCCTGCCTTCTACTAAATCGCCCTCTTGAGAATTTTTGACAATCTTATCCCAGCCTCTTATGCGCAGCGCTTTCTCCCGAGAGAGCATAATCATACCGGCATCGTTTTCTATGGATTCAATAAAAAAATCCAGTTCTTTGCCTACCTTTAAATCTTCCTGGGCAAATTCAGTGATAGACACGAGGCCTTCAGACTTAAAACCTACGTCTACCAATACCTCTTTGGACATTACAGAGATAATCTTGCCTTTGATAACTTCTCCATCGCGAATTATCTTGATGCTTTGATTATAAAGTTGTTCGAGTTCTGTTCTTTCCATTGTCATTTTGTTTACCCCCTCTTACGAATTTTTTTAATAATCTCTTCAACCAGCCAAGACGGCGTGGATGCACCGCTGATTACGCCTACCGTCCTTGCATTCTTTAATATTCTATTTAGCGGCGCATCTTTAGTCTGAATTAAATAAGCCCTCTTATTAATC
>JAHIOW010000008.1 GCA_018895075.1 Candidatus Omnitrophota bacterium
AAAGCCATAAAGGGATTATCGCCAATCCCAATTGTTCTACTATCCAGATGGTTGTGGCTTTGTGGCCTATATATAAGAAAGTAGGTATAAAACGCATTGTGGTTACTACGCTTCAAGCAGCATCAGGCGCAGGCAGGGGGGCAGTGGAACAGTTAAACAGAGAGACTTCATTGATAGCCTCTGGAGGATGTAAAGATATCCATGTAAATGTAAAAGATAAGGCCTTGCCGCAGCAGATTGCCTTTAATGTATTTCCGCATCTAGGCAGTTTTCAAGAGCATGGTTACACCACCGAGGAGTGGAAACTGGTTAAGGAGACCCATAAGATTATGCATGATGATAAGATAAAGATTTCCGCCACCACCGTAAGAGTGCCGGTAAGGACAGGCCACGCGGAATCTATATACATTGAGACCAAAAAGGCGATTGCGCCCCAGCAGGCAAGAGATATCCTTTCTCAAAACGCATCGGCGGGTATAATCGTCATTGACGACCCCGTAAACAATCTTTACCCTATGCCTAAGGATGCAGAGGGCAGGGATGAAGTCTTTGTGGGCCGCATTAGATCCGACCCATTTGTAAAAAATGGCCTATGGTTATGGGTGGTTGCCGATAATCTGCGCAAGGGCGCGGCCACCAACGCCGTGCAGATAGCTGAATGCCTAACATCAAGCTCACCATAGAATATGTCGGCACCAACTATTCAGGCTGGCAAACCCAAAAATACCGTCGCTCCCGGACTATCCAGAAGACAATAGAGAGGGTTCTTCAGAAAATACTCCAGGAAGATATAAGGCTTATTGCTTCAGGAAGGACTGATGCCGGGGTTCATGCCCGGGCCCAGGTAGCAAATTTTAAGACAGAATCAGATATGCCCTCAAGGAAATTACAGAGGGCCTTAAATGGCAATCTCCCCGGCGATATTGCGATTACTAAAATAGAAAGAGTAAGCCCGGATTTCCATAGCCGTTTTTCTGCGCGGTCAAAGCTATATCGTTACACAATCTTAAATCGTAACTATCCTTGCGTATTTTTAAGAGATACCGCTTATTTTTATCCTTATCCTTTAGACATAAAACTTATGCGCGATGAATCAAAGGTTCTTTTAGGCAGGCACGATTTTAGCGCCTTTTGCGCATCCGGCAGTGCCCATAAAAATTCTGCGAGGGCCATAAAGAAAATAAAGATTATCAAGGAAAATGATTTGCTATGCATAGATATTGAGGCAGATGGATTTTTATATAATATGGCAAGAAATATAGCCGGTACCCTGATTGAAATAGGCAGGGGTAGATTTCTCAAGGGCAGGTTGAGGAAGATATTGTTATCCAGGAGCAGGAGGCTCGCCGGTCCCACGCTACCTGCCCAAGGGCTCTGCCTGGTTAAGGTAAAATATAAGTGAGGACATAAGTTATATGTCCGAACTTATCCGCCTTCGGCGGATTAAATTCGCAGACGCTCCGACGTATCGTCGGAGCTACAATTTATGTCGTCTTTTTAGACTCCATAAATTGTCTGCTCATTTAAAAATTTATTTGACTTAGTGCCAAAATATGTTATAATTTTTGTGCTGATGAATAAGACGCATATACCTAAAAAACAAGAGATAAAAAGGAATTGGTATCTAGTGGATGCCAAGGATAGAATACTGGGAAGGCTGGCTAGCAAGGTTGCTATACTCCTGAGGGGTAAACACAAGGCCATATTTACCCCCCATTTAGATACAGGCGATGGTGTTATTGTCATTAATGCTGCGAAAATCAAGGTTACGGGAAGAAAATTAAAGCAGAAGGTTTATCGCCGTTACTCGGGTTATCCCGGCGGGCTAAGAGAAGTTTTCTTAGAGACGATGCTTAAGAAAAAACCTACAACCGTAATCATGCTGGCAGTGAGAAGGATGCTGCCCAAAGGCCCTTTGGGTAGAGATGTGATTAAGAAATTAAAGGTTTATGCAGATGACCAGCATCCACATAAAGGTCAGAAGCCTATTCCTTTGGAGATTTAATTATTTAGTTAGAAAAGATGAATGAGATTGTTAAATATATGACTGTGGGCAGACGCAAAAATGCGGTAGCCAGGGTTCAACTTCTGCCCGGAAAGGGAGACATTGTGGTTAATAGGAGGCCTTATGAAAAATATTTTATCCGGGAGACGGATAGGATTATGATAAAACAGCCTCTGCACCTGACCGATACCCTGGCCAAATACGATATTATTGCTAATATCAGGGGTGGGGGGCTTACTGGCCAGGCCGGGGCTTTACGGCTGGGTATATCGCGTGCTTTGATATTGGCCACTCCGGATTATAAAGAGGTGTTGCGTAAAAATGGTTTTCTGACGCGCGACCCGCGTGCGAAAGAACGTAAAAAATACGGACAGAAAGGCGCGCGTAAACGCTTCCAGTGGACTAAACGATAGGAGTTTTTTGGAAAGGCGGTTTTAAAAAATCTTAAGTTTGTTTAATCCCGCTGGGAGAGCGGGATTTTTTATTTTTCATCGTCGGCAATCCGACGAGAAAATACTTGACTATGCAGATATTTTAATCTAAGATGTAGATATTAAACCTAGGGAGAGTTTATGTTAAACGTAGGTGTTGTGGGCGCAACCGGTTATGCCGGGGAGGAATTAATTACTGTCCTTCTGGGGCATCCCCAGGTTAGGATAACAAATATCTGCGCCGAGATTGATAAGCCGCAGGCTATCTCTGAGATTTTTCCGAAATTTAAAAATAGACTGGATTTAATCTGTACAGAGCCGGATATAAAAGAGATAGTCAACAAAAGCGATTTAGTATTTCTGGCCTTGCCTCATACTGTTTCTATGGGGATTGCCCCCGCTTTATTAGAGGCAGGCAAGAAGGTAATTGATTTGAGCGCTGATTATAGATTTAAGGATAAAGAGGTTTACGAAAAATTTTATAAGGCCAGGCATAAAGATAAAAAGCATCTGGTTGAGGCAGTCTACGGGTTGCCTGAACTCTATCGAGAGAAGATTAAAAATGCGCAACTTATCGCCAACCCCGGTTGTTATCCTACGGTAAGTATATTGGCTTTGGCGCCAGTAACAGCCTTTATCCTGATGGATTCTGACTCAATAATTATCGATGCAAAATCTGGCTTTAGCGGTGCCGGAAGAAAGAGCGTAGAAGAATTTTTATTTTCGGAGATTGAGGGAGATTTTAAGGCTTACAAAGTAAATACGCACCAGCATATTCCGGAGATTAACCAGCAGTTGTCTAAGTTAGCCGGTAAGAAATTGCAGGTAACTTTTGTGCCTCACCTCCTGCCTGTATGCAGGGGGATTTTAGAAACGATATATCTTAAAAGAGCCAAAGGCGCTAAGGCAGCCAAGGCGCAAGATTTAATCAATTTATATAGAAAGTTTTATAAAAAAGAGCCATTTGTAAAAATTAGAGATGAAGGTGATTTTCCGCGGCTTAAAAATGTCATTGGTACAAATTTCTGCGAGATAGGGATTTATGAGGATAAAGAAAAGATGATTATCATTGCCGCGATAGACAATCTTTTAAAGGGCGCATCCGGCCAGGCAGTGCAGAATATGAATATTATGTACAAATTTCCAGAGTATATGGGTTTGGTATGAAACTATATAACAAGGCTATTCTTCCGCAGGGATTTAAGGCAAACGCTATTGCATCAGGCATCAAGGGATCCGGAAAATTAGATCTGGCTTTATTTTATTCTGATATAGGAGCTTCTGCTTCTTGCAGATTTACGGCCAATACAATTCAAGGCGCCCCGATTATGATTAATAAAAAACACCTTAGGGCCAACCGCCAATTCCGGGGGATATTGGTAAATAGCGGCAATGCCAATTGTTTTACCGGAGAGGCTGGATTAAAAGATGCCCAGGAGTCGGCTGAGTCCCTGGCCAGCGCCTTAAGGGTGGATAAGAAGAGTATACTGCTGGCTTCTACGGGTATTATCGGCAGAAGACTGCCCATAGCTAAGATTAAAAAGGCCTTACCCTTATTAATAAAGGGATTATCTAAACAAGGTATAGATAAGGCAAAGAGGGCGATATTTACCACTGATACCTTTACTAAAGAGTTTACGGTAAGCTTTAATATAGGTAAGCGTAGTGTTACCGTCTGCGGGATTGCCAAGGGCGCAGGTATGATTGCCCCAAATCTGGCAACGATGCTGGCCTTTATTTTCACAGATGCCAATATTACTCAAAGGGCCATAGATAAGGCCTTAGGCCTTTCTGTAGGCAATTCCTTTAATTGTATAACTGTTGACGGTTGTATGAGTACAAATGATACGGTAGCGATATTAGCAAATGGCGCTGCCGGCAATAAAACGATAGATATAAACCCCGCACCTTCTTATTCAAGTCGTAAGTTGTCTCGTAGAAGGTGCGGGGTTTATAACAATTTTAATTTATTTACCCGGGCATTAAACAGGGTGAGCCTGGAATTAGCCCAACTGATTGTGCGGGACGCAGAAGGGGCGACTAAATTTATCCGGATTAAAGTAAATAAGGCAAAGAGTTTCCCTGAGGCAAAAAAGGTTGCTTTGCATATTGCTAACTCCAGCCTTTTTAAGGTAGCCATGTTCGGAGAAAATCCTAATTTCGGCAGGATTGTCTCTGCAGTGGGTGCCAGCGGCTTAAGGATAAAGGCCGAAGACCTAAAGATTAAGGTAAGCCCTTTAAATAAGAAAGAGATAGATGTAGAGGTATATCTTAACAGGGGAGATGCCAGTGCTATAATATATACTTCAGACTTGACTCCTGAATACGTCAAGATAAACGCAGAATACAATTAAGAAAGGTATATATGGAAGAGGCGATTAGAAAAGCAGATGTCTTAATCGAGGCCCTGCCTTACATCAAGAGGTTCCATAAGAAAATAGTGGTCATAAAATACGGCGGGAGTATATTAGGCGAGGAGAAAATCAGAAAAAGGGTCTTAGAGGATATCGTCTTTTTAAACTTTACAGGCCTGAAGCCTGTGCTGGTTCATGGCGGAGGCCCGAATATCAGCGACCGCATACGTACAACAGGTAAGAAAACCGAGTTTCTGGATGGTATGCGCGTAACCGATAAAGAAACTCTTAAGTTAGTAGAAGAGGAATTACAGCATTTAAATAATCTTATTGTCAAAGAGATTTCTCAGCTCGGAGCAGAGGCTGTCAGTTTAAATGGTAAAGATAGGGATATAATCCAGGTTGAAAAAAAGAAGGCCAAGATAGACCTGGGGTTTGTGGGGCAGGTTGTAGGCATAAATACCCAGGCCTTATTAAAGGAACTAAAGAGTGAGAAGGTCGCCATAATTCTGCCTATGGGCAGGGGGCCGGACAAAAACGTATATAATGTCAATGCCGATGAGGCAGCCTCCAGTATTGCTGTGGCTTTAGGGGCAGAGAAATTAGTATTATTGACCAATACCAAAGGTATTATGCGCGATTCCAGCGATTTGAATTCTTTTCTCTCCACCCTGACCGTAAAAGAGGCCAAGGGCCTGATCAAGGATAATGTTATCCAGCAGGGGATGATCCCCAAGGTTAAGGCGTGCATTAATGCCTTGGATAAAGGGGTAAAGAAGACGCACATTATTGATGCCCGTCTTGCGCATGGCCTGCTTTTAGAGATATTTACTGATCAAGGCGTAGGCACAGAGATAGTAAAATGAAAGTAGAAGAGATATTTCAGACTTATAAAAATTATATAATGCCTACCTATACAAAGACACCTTTGGTTTTTGTGAAAGGAAAAGGCAGCCGGCTCTGGGATATTCATCATAAAGAATATTTGGACTTTTTCCCGGGTTGGGGGGTAGGCAGCCTGGGGCATTGTCATCCCAAGGTTATGCAGGCAGTGCGCGAGCAGGTTTCCAAATTGATATTTATACCCAATAATTTCTATCACCTGCCGCAGGCAGGATTAGCCAAAGAGATAGTCCGTTGGTCTTATCCGTCTAAGGTATTTTTTTGCAATTCCGGAGCTGAGGCGAATGAGGCGGCGATAAAGTTTAGCCGCAAGTTTGGCACTTCGACTCAGCCTTCGGCTTCGCTTGAGTGCCATGGTGAGCGCAGTCGAACCATTGGAGGCGCAAGGTATGAAATTATTACCTTTGAAGATTCCTTCCACGGCAGGACATTGGCTGCCTTAGCGGCCACGGGCCAGAAAAAATACCAGCAGGGCTTTGCGCCTTTGCCCGAAGGGTTTAAGACAGTTAAATTTAATGAAATCAGCGCGGTAAAAGAGGCGCTTTCCGATAAGACAGTGGCCATAATGTTAGAGTTGATTCAAGGTGAGGGCGGGATTAATGTTGCGGACAGGGATTTTGTCCTGGAGTTAAGAAGGATTTGCGATGAAAAGAAACTGCTCTTGATTATAGACGAGGTCCAGACCGGTATCGGCAGGACTGGCAGGCTATTTTGTTATCAACACTACGGCATAATACCGGATATCGTGACCTTGGCCAAGGCACTGGGTGGAGGCCTGCCTGTTGGAGCAATGTTAGTAAAAAAGGAGATTGCTGATATATTAGGCCCGGGTATGCATGCCTCAACATTCGGAGGCAGCCCTTTGGTGTGCAAGGCAGCATTGGCGGTTTTGCGGGCAATACAGAAAGAGAAGCTGCTTACTAATACGCAGGGGATGGGAGAGTATTTGTTGCTCAAACTCGATGCATTAAAGAAAAAATACAAACTCATAAAAGAAATAAGAGGCCGGGGGCTAATGCTGGGTGCGGAATTAAACATGGAGGGGGCCTCAATAGTAGAGAAATGCGCGGAAAAAGGGCTTTTGATTAATTGCACGCATGAGAGAGTCCTGAGGTTTATGCCGGCATTGAATATCACCAAAAAAGAAATTGATAAGGCAATGGCAATTCTGGAAGAGGCACTGAGAGGTATTTAATATGGAATGCGATTTCATATCGATAAAAGACCTGACATTAGAAGAGATTGAAGAGATTTTTACTCTTACTCATCAACTCAAAAGAGACCCTGAGGGTTTTCATAAGGCACTGGAGGCAAAGACCCTGGCTTTAATTTTTGAGAAGCCATCCAACAGGACCTATGTCTCTTTTAGCGTAGGCATGTACCAGCTGGGAGGCAATTCCATATACCTGGGCCCTGAGCAGATAAAGTTAGGAATAAGGGAATCAATAAAGGATGTGGCCCAGACCCTCTCCAGATACGTGGAGGCCATAGCATTACGGACATCGGCGCATGAGAATGTCCTGGAGATGGCCAGGTTTGCCACAGTACCGGTGATAAACGGTTTATCGGAACTTGAGCATCCCTGTCAGGCATTGGCAGATATTTATACGCTCAGAGAAAAGTTAGGAGATATAAAAGGAAAAACCCTATCCTATATTGGCGATGGCAATAATGTTTGCAATTCCCTGATGCATATCTGCTCTAAGATGGGCATGAATATGAATGTGGCTGCGCCCTTAGGGTATGAACCGCATTCCGGGGTTTTAAAAGAGGTAAATTTATTTCATCAGCCTCAGGAGGCAGTAAAAGGCGCTGATGTTATTTATACTGATGTCTGGGCAAGTATGGGGCATGAGAAAGAAACAGGGGTTAGAAAAAAGGCATTTGGAGGTTTTCAGATAAATAAAAATTTAACGGGATTGGCGAAGAAGGGCGCCCTGATTATGCATTGCCTGCCTGCCCATCGGGGCGAAGAGATAACTGATGAAGTTATTGACAGCGATAATTCCATTGTTTTTGACCAGGCAGAGAATAGGATGCATGTGCAGAAAGCAATCCTGATTAAACTAATGGGAGATAAGAAATGAAGAAGGTGGTCCTTGCCTATTCCGGCGGGTTAGATACATCCTGCGCCGTTAGATGGCTAAAAGAGCAGGAGTTTGAGGTTATCTGTTTTGTTGCTGATTTAGGCCAGGGTGAGAATTTTGGCGAGATAGAGAAGAGGGCTAAGCTTGCAGGCGCCTCCAAGATTTATATTCAGGACCTGAAGGATGAATTTATCCAAGATTTTATTATACCGGCATTAAAGGCAGATGCTATATACGAAGGCAAATACTTGCTGGCTACTGCGTTAGGGCGGCCGTTAATCGCCAAACATCTTGTGGCTATTGCCCACAAGGAAAAGGCCCAATACGTGGCCCATGGCTGTACAGGTAAAGGTAATGACCAGGTAAGAATCGAGGTGACCATAGGTATACTGGATGCGAAACTGCAAATTATTGCGCCGGCAAGAGAATGGGAATTTAAGTCAAGGGAAGAAGAGTTAGAGTACGCTAAGATGTATAGTATACCTGTGGAAGTAACCAGGAAAAAACCGTATAGCATTGATATGAATATCTGGGGCGTAAGCATCGAGGCAGGTGTTTTGGAGAATTTGGAGCAGGAACCTCCCGAGGATGCCTATCTAATAACCAAAAGCCCTACGCATATCTCTACATACCCTAAATATATTGAGATTGATTTTGACAAAGGCATACCTAAAAAGATAGACGGCAAGGCCTATAAATTAGAGGCCCTGATTAATCAATTAAATGAAATAGGCGGGCTTTACGGCGTAGGCAGAAGCGATTTGATTGAAAATAGGCTGGTCGGTATCAAGTCCAGAGAGGTTTACGAGGCCCCTGCTGCCACCATACTTTATGCTGCGCATAGAGAATTAGAAAGCCTGGTTCTGGACAGGGAACTGGCGCATTTCAAGGAGATAGTCGCGCTTAAATATGCAGAGCTGGTTTATTATGGTTTCTGGTATACGCCATTGAGAGAGGCGCTGGATGGTTTTATTGAGCCTACGCAGAGATATGTCAGCGGAAAAATTAAATTAAGATTATTCAAGGGAAGCTGTACGCCGGTAGCCAGGAAGTCGCCGTATTCCTTATACAAGAAAGAACTTAGTACTTACGGCAAGGAAGATAAGTTCAATCAGAAATTAGCAGAAGGGTTTATTAAGATTTGGGGCTTACCCTATCAGCGATAGAAGCGTTGGGAGAATAATATGACCAAAAAATTGTGGGGGAGTAGATTTACAAAAAAGACTAACACATTGGTGGATAAATTTACCTCCAGTATATCTTTCGATAAGAGGCTGGCTAAGTATGATGCCTTGGGTAGTATTGCCCACGCTAAGATGCTGGGTGAGAAGAGGATAATACCTTTAAAGGATTCCCGACTTATTGTAAAAGGGTTGCAGTCTATTTTAAAAGACCTAGAGAAGGGTAGATTTAAATTTGATTCCCAGGCCGAAGATATACATTCTAATATTCAGGATGCGCTTTCTAAAAAGATTGGTAAGGCGGCCCATAAGTTGCATGCTGCGCGCTCCAGAAATGACCAGATAGTTTTAGATGTCAGGATGTATGTAAAAGATGAGTTAACGGCGTGCATTAAATTGCTTTCTTTACTTCAGAAATCAATATTAAGGTTCGCCAAAGATAATTCCAAGATAATTATCCCCAGTTATACTCATTTGCAGATGGCGCAGTGCGTTCTCGTGAGCCACCATATGCTTGCTTATATCGAGAGTTTAGAGAGGGATAAGGAGAGATTCTGCGATGCTAAAAAACGGACAGACCAGATGCCTTTGGGCAGCGGTGCGCTTTCCGGAACAGGACTGCCTATTGATAGAGAACATGTAAGAAAACAGTTAGGGTTTGACAGGCTCACCGAAAACAGCATCGATAGCGTCAGCGACAGGGACTTTATTATCGAGGCCCTGGCAGGCCTGTCAATCCTGGGGGTCCATTTTTCCCGAATGGCTGAGGATTTAATTCTTTGGTCCACCAAAGAATTCAATTTTATCGATATAGATTTTTCTTTCTGTACGGGTTCCAGTATTATGCCGCATAAGAAAAATCCTGATGTCTTAGAGTTAATCCGGGCATCCACAGGCAGGTTACACGGGGATTTATCCAGTGTGTTGATATTGATGAAAGGGTTACCTTTATCATATAATCGTGATTTGCAGTTAGACAAGCCGCCTTTATTTGACGCCATAGATACAGTAAAAGAAATCTTAGAGATTATGGCGCAAATTTTTAAGCATATCAGATTAAATAAAGGTGTAATTGCTTTAAAACTCATGGATGAATCTCTTTTTTCTGTAGATATCGTGGAGTACCTCATTAATAAGGGCCTCTCCTACAGAGAAGCCCACGATACCGTAGGCAGGATGGTGAAGGGCTGTTTAGATAAAGGCATCAAGATATCTTCCTTAAGCACGGCGCAACTGAGGAGATATTCAGATAGATTAGGCGCGGATGTAAAAAATATTCTCAATGCCTGGGAATCCGTTAATCTTAAGAGATCATATGGCAGTACAAACCCTAAGCTGGTAGCCAGGCAGCTTAATATCTGGAGTAAAAGATTAAATGCACGAATTCAAATACGTAAATAATCATCTCTATTGCGAGAAAGTAAAACTAGAGGATTTAGCCCGGCGTTTTGGCACGCCGCTTTATGTCTACAGTTACCACACCTTGATTGACCACTTCATTAAGTTACAAACTGCCTTCCGTCAGATTGAGCCGCTTATCTGTTATTCGGTAAAGGCGAATTCTAACCTGGCAATCCTGAAGGCGCTGGTGGATAAAGGCGCGGGGCTGGATATTGTCTCTGGAGGCGAACTTTTCCGGGCGCTGGAAGCAGGGTGTCCTGCGGATAAGATTGTCTATGCATCCGTCGGAAAAACCGATAGAGAAATAGAAGAAGCGGTCAGAAAGAAAATTCTGTTTTTTAATGTTGAATCTGGCGGTGAGCTAGAAAACATCAACCGTATATCAAAGAGGCTGAATAGAGTCAGTGGCGTTGCTATACGCATAAACCCGGATGTGGAACCTAAGACCCACAAGTATATTACTACCGGCAAACTGACTAATAAGTTCGGCATAGATTTTAAGAGCGCCGAGCGGATTTTATTATTATGCAAGAGATTAACCAATATCAGGATATCGGGTTTACATATACACATAGGTTCTCAGATAACCGAAAGCTCGCCTTATGTTTCGGCCATAACTAAAATGGTTGATTTTATCCAGAGATTGAGAAGAAAAGGAGTAGACTTAGAATACCTGAACATCGGAGGCGGGTTAGGTATTGTTTATGACCGTGAGACACCACAGACTGCGGCAAGATTTGCGGCCAGGATTTTACCCCTGTTAAAGGAGACTGGGCTGAAGATAATCTTAGAGCCAGGCAGGTTTATTGCCGGAAATGCCGGTGTCCTGCTTACCAAGGTTTTATATATTAAACCCACGCCCAAAAATAAATTTGTCATCGTTGATGCGGGGATGAATGATTTGATCAGGCCGGCCCTATATGATGCCTATCATCAGATTATTCCATTGAAAGTATCAAAGTATCAAAGTATCAAAGTATCAGAGAAAGTAGATATAGTTGGCCCGATTTGCGAAAGCGCTGATTTTTTTGCTAAAGACAGGAGGCTGCCTAAAATAAAGGAGGCAGACTTTTTAGCGATCATGGGCGCAGGCGCTTATGGCTTTAGCATGTCTTCTAATTATAACTCCCGCCTTAAAGCAGAAGAGGTGTTGGTAGTCAAGGACAGGGTATTTACAATCAGAAAGAGAGAAACGCGCAGAGATTTAATCTCTAAAGAGACAATTCCCGCATTTCTTTTATAGGCTATAAATGAGCAATATGCATTTTACCAAGATGGTTGCTTCAGGGAATGACTTTGTGGTAATAGAGAGTAGTCAGGAGCCAGGAGTCAGGAGTTTGGGGTCTTTGGCAAAAACAATATGTGATAGAAAATACGGCATAGGTGCGGATGGATTATTAGTCTTAGAAAAATCTAAGATTGCGGATATAAAGATGCGTATCTTTAATTCAGATGGTTCAGAACCTAAGATGTGCGGTAATGGCGCAAGGTGCGTGGCATTATTTAAAAGCGCAGGGCGCAAAGCGCAAGGCGCAAAACTAAAGATTGAAACCAAGGCAGGAATCATAAAAGCCGAAGTTAACAAGGATAATGTAAAAATAAAACTCACTGACCCTAAGGGCCTAAAGTTAGATATGCCGATTAGGTTAAATCGCACGCTCAAGGTGAATTTTATCAATACCGGAGTCCCGCATGCAGTAATATTTGTAGAAGGCCTGGATAAAATTGATGCGGTTAGTTTAGGCAGGCAGATACGTTACCATAAAAAGTTTAGGCCTGCAGGGGCAAACGCGGATTTTGTAGAGGTAGTGAATAATAATACTATCAAAATCAGGACGTATGAAAGAGGCGTGGAAGATGAAACTTTGGCCTGCGGGACAGGGGCAGTGGCGTCTGCATTACTATACGCTATACGCTATACGCTATCCGCTATCCATAAAATAAAGGTTGTTACAAAAAGTAAAGAGATATTAAAAGTCTATTTTAATAAAATAAATAATAAATTTACAGATGTTTGGTTAGAAGGTAAGGCAAGGATAGTTCATAAAGGGTGCTGGTGCGACGAATAAGGAACACCGTTTAGCACTCACTGCCTGAGACGGTGAGGCAGGCCGGTAAAGGAGGTAGAATGTTTAAAGGTTCTTCTGTAGCCATAGTTACCCCTTTTAGAGGTGGTAAAGTCGATGAGAAGAAATTAAGGGATTTAATAGAATTTCAACTCAAGAATGGCACTGCCGGGATAGTGCCTTGCGGGACGACCGGTGAATCCGCCACTTTATCCTTCCAAGAGCACGATAAGGTGATTCAAATTACTATTGAGCAGGTTAAAAAAAGAGTGCCGGTTATTGCGGGCACAGGCTCAAATTCTACAGAAGAGGCAGTAATGTTGACCCGCCATGCTGCCAAGGCAGGCGCAGATGCCTCTTTACAGGTCTCGCCTTATTACAACCGTCCGACGCAAAAAGGCCTGTATGAGCATTTCAAGGCCATAGCTAATTCAGTGGATATACCTATAATACTTTACAATATTGCCTCGCGCACGGCAGTGAACATAGAACCAGAAACTATTGCCAGGTTGTCAGGCGATTGTAAAAATATTGTAGGCGTAAAAGAGGCCTCGGGGAATCTTGACCAGATGTCGCGCATCAAGGCATTATGCGCTGAAAATTTTGATTTGATTTCAGGAGACGATAGCCTGACCTTGCCGGTATTATCTATCGGCGGAACCGGTGTTATTTCAGTTGTGGCTAATATTGTCCCGCGAGATGTAGCAGATATGGTAGATGCATTTGGAAAAGGGAATATAGAAAAGGCACGCCTGTTACACTATAAACTGTTACCCCTGATTAAGGCGATGTTTATGGAAACAAATCCTATACCCGTTAAGACGGCAATGGGTCTATTAGGGATGTGCGAGCCGGATTTAAGGCTTCCTATGTCTGCGTTGTCTGAAGGTAATTTGGAAAAATTAAAGAAGGCCTTAAAAGATTACGGATTGCTTAAATAGATTAAAAAGGAGTCAGTTAGATGATTAAGTTAGGTATAGCGGGTGTTTGCGGAAGGATGGGCAGGCGTATATTTGAATTGGCCTCTCATGAGAAAGACCTTGAAGTAACCCTGGCCTTAGAAAGAAAAGGCACTCCTATGATTGGCAAGGACTTGGGTAGATTAAAGATATCTTCCAGCCCTGACGGTTTATTCCTTATAGATGTATTTGTGGATTTTACCACTGCCGAAGGCACAGAGATGAATTTAGATTATGTAGCCAGATATAAAAAGGCAGCAGTGATTGGAACAACCGGCCTTAATGATGAGCAGTTAAAAAAAATAGAGGAGGTTTCCAAGATTATTCCTATAGTATTTTCCCCTAATATGTCTATAGGCATAAATACACTCTTCGCAACTTTACCGGAAATCGCCAAGAGATTAGGCCCGAATTATAATATTGAGATTGTGGAGGCGCACCATAAAGCCAAGAAGGATGCACCTTCAGGCACGGCTAAAAAGATGGCTCAAATCCTAGCGGATGCCACGGCCCGTCAGATTCCTACCCATGCTGTAAGATTAGGCGATATTGTGGGCGACCATACTGTTATTTTCTGCGGTAATTCAGAGCGCATTGAGATAAAACATCAGGCGCATTCACGGGATTTATTCGCCCTGGGGGCGTTGAAGGCGGCCAGATGGGTTTTTGGTAAACCGCCAGGTTTGTATTCGATGCAAGACGTATTGAAATAATTTAAAAATAGGGACACTCTTAGCTTTTCCGCCACAGGCGGATCCGCCTTCGGCGGAAGCTGAAAGGGTGTCCCTGACAAGGAATGTTTAAACTATCTAAAAGATTACAGAATCTTCCGCCTTATCTTTTCTTAGAAATTGATAAGGCAAAGAGAAAAGCCAGGCAAGAGGGCAGGGATATTATTGATTTAGGAGTGGGTGATCCTGATCAGCCTACTCCCAGCCATATAATTGAAAAACTTTGCCAAGCTGCGCATGAGCCTGCAACCCACCGTTATGCCTTAGAGCAGGGTATGCCGGCATTGCGCCAGGCGATAGCAGGCTGGTATGAAAGTCGTTTTCAGGTCAGACTTGACCCTGAATCTGAAATTTTACCTTTACTCGGGTCAAAGGAAGGCATTGCCCACTTTCCCCTGGCTTTTTTGAATAGCGGCGACTATGCACTGGTGCCTGAGCCCTGCTATCCGCCTTATAAGAGCGGATCTATTTTGGCCGGGGCCAGAGTCTACCCTGTGCCGCTTCTTGAATCCAATGCATTTTTACCTGACCTGAAAAAAATACCTGGCCGCATTTGTAGAAAAGCAAAATTATTGTATATAAATTATCCTAATAATCCTACTGCCAGCACCGCAGAAAAGGGTTTTTATGAAGACGTAGTTGATTTCGCAACCAAGAATAAGATTATAGTGATTTCGGATTTGGCTTATTCTGAGATTGCTTACGACGGATACAGGCCTGGAAGTTTCTTAGAGATTGAAGGGGCCAGGGATATCGGTATTGAGTTTCACTCTTTATCCAAGACCTATGATATGACTGGCTGGCGCATCGGTTGGGCTTGTGGCCAGCCTAAGTTAATATCGGCATTGGCAAAACTTAAATCCAATATCGATTCCGGGATATTCTCTGCAGTGCAATTAGCAGGTATTACTGCCTTAGAAGGGCCCCAGGGGCATATTCAGGATATATGCCAACTTTACCAAGAAAGACGCGACCTCCTCATCAGCGGTTTGACTTCTTTGGGTTGGCAGGTAAACTCACCCAGGGCCACTTTTTATGTTTGGTTAAGGACCCCTGATAGAAGCGATTCCCTAAAATTTTCCAGGTTATTATTAGAGAAGGCAGATGTTGTAGTTACTCCGGGCGTAGGATTTGGCAGGTATGCAGAGGGCTATATCCGCATCGCCCTTACTGTATCTAAAGAGAGGATCCAAGAAGCCGTGGAGCGTTTAAAAAGAATTATTTAATGGTGGTTTGTTATTTGGGCATAGGTTCTAATTTAGGCAACAGAAGAAAAAATATCAAGCAGGCATTGCATCATCTAGACAGGGCCAAAGGTATAAAAATAGAAAAGAGCTCGCGGATTTATGAAACCGAACCCGTAGGCGGGCCGCCCCAGGGCAGGTTTTTAAATGCGGCTATAAAAATTAAGACTTCACTTACACCCGGTTTTCTTCTTAGGACCCTAAAGAAAATAGAGAAAGCCTTGGGCCGTAAGAAGGCCGTGCGTTTTGGGCCGCGAGAGATAGATTTGGATATCTTATTTTACGCAGATAAGATTATAAACAGAAAGAATCTTCAAGTCCCGCATCCCAAGATATTTGAACGTGAGTTTGTGGTCAGGCCGTTATTGGAAATAATATGAGGATTATCCGCAGCAAAAAAGAGATGTCCGCAATTTCCCGCCAGATTAGACGCCAGGAAAAGACATTGGGCTTTGTGCCTACTATGGGCGCCTTACACCAAGGCCACCTTAGCCTTATCCAGAGGGCGCGAGAGGAAACTGATTTTTTGGTAGTAAGCATATTCCTCAATCCTATTCAATTCGGCCCAGAGGAAGATTTCAAGAGATACCCTCGAGTTTTCAAGCGTGATGCCCGGTTATGCAGGAGGGAAGGGGCGGATGTTGTTTTTTATCCAAAGGCAGACGATATGTATCCTGCGGATTTCAAAACCTCTGTTTCAGTCAGCGAATTAAGTCAAGTTCTGTGTGGCAGGTTTCGGCCCGGGCATTTTCAAGGCGTAGCCACAGTAGTAGCAAAACTTTTTAATATAGTGAGTCCTGATATTGCCTATTTTGGCCAGAAGGATGCCCAGCAGGCAATAATTATCAAAAAAATGGCTTGGGACCTGAATATGCCGGTGAAGATAAAATTTGTATCCACTGTGCGCCAGAATGACGGATTGGCTTTGAGTTCACGCAATATTTATTTAAAGCCGAAGGAGAGAAAGGATGCCACAGTCTTATATCAGGCATTAAATTTGGCGCGCCATTTAATTAAACAGGGAAACGTCAGTGCCCGGGATATTGTGCGCAGGATGAAACAATTAATCAATAAGAAAAAAACCGCTGTGGTGCAGTATATATCAATTGTAGATTTAAAAGATTTAAGGCCGGTAGATAAAATAAAGGGTAAGGTATTAATTGCCCTGGCAGTATGGGTGGGTAAGACAAGGTTAATTGATAATATAATAGTTAATGTTTAGATGAATAAATTATTAAATATAGGTATTGTAGGCTGCGGCGCCATAGGCTCTTCTCTGGCAAAGGCAATTATGTCTGATTTCGCCCAGCAGGCAGAGTTGGTCAGCCTGTATGATAGCGATATAGAGAAGGCCTATAATCTGGCCAATAAATTCAGCAACCGTAAATTAGCGGCTTTGAATTTGGATGAATTAATCAATAAGGCAGATTTGGTTATCGAAGCCACAAAGGCCGATTCCGCTTTTGATATTGCCAAGAAGGCAATCTCTTCATCAAGGGATATCCTGATTATGAGCGTGGGCGGACTAATCCAGCACTATGGGGAATTAGAATCATTAGCCAGGGAAAAGAAGGCCGGTATATATATACCTTCCGGCGCTGTATGCGGTATAGACGGTTTAAAGGCAGCGAGTTTCGGTAAAATAAAAAAAGTTACCTTGACTACAAAGAAACCTCCCCGGGCATTCGCGGGCTCAGCCTTTGCCTTGAAGAAAAAGATACGCCTGGATGCCATAGATAAGGATACGGTTCTTTTTGAGGGTAATGCCCTTTCTGCCATAAGATTATTTTCCCAAAATGTCAATGTTGCCGCAACGTTAAGTATTGCCGGTATCGGGCCTGAGCGTACAATTGTGCGCATAATAGCTTCGCCTTCTGCCAAAAGAAATACACACGAGATAGAGATAGAATCAGATGCAGGCAGGATTTTTACCAAGACAGAAAATGTTATTCATCCTGATAATCCCAAGACCAGTTATTTAGCAGTGTTATCCGCTATTGCCACCTTGAAACAGATTTTAGAACCAGTGAGGATAGGCACATAGCAGTTTATAAATAATAAATAAGAAACGAAAGGGGGTGAAATAAGAAATGGCTCAGAAATTAATGAAATTAGGAATTAAACGCGAAAAAGGTTACCTCTACTATATTGACAAAAAAGGCGATGTCTCTTGTGCTAAGATGGCCAGAGGTAAGAAAAAAGGCGGGAGCCCCAAGAAAGTAGCTAAGTGCGGCATCACGAGGAAAAAGGGTTACCTCTATTTCATTGACAAAAAAGGCGATGTCTCCTGCGCTATAATGAAGAGGGGTGGCAGGAAAAGAAAAAAAAGATAAACACCCAAAAAAGAAAGCCCCTGTAAAATGTTAATGAGCACATAACTTACGGAATTATTTATTTAATTAACTGACATAAGTTATATGTGCGAATTAACCCCTCACCCAGATACATCGAAGCGTCTCTTCGTAGTAACTGGGTGAGGGGTAAGTTCGTGCATACAATTTACGTTCCGTAAATTGTGCACTTACTTAATTTGCAGGGGTTTTCTTTTTTTTGATATAATTTTAAATTATGGAAAATGCTATTGTTATCAGGGGCGCTAAAGAGCATAACCTAAAAAATTTAAATCTGCAATTGCCACGCAATAAACTCATTGTGATTACCGGGCTTTCCGGCTCCGGTAAATCGAGCCTGGCCTTTGATACCATATATGCCGAGGGACAACGCCGTTATGTAGAGAGTTTATCCAGTTATGCCCGCCAATTTTTGGAACAGTTGCAGAAGCCCGATGTGGAATACATTGAAGGCCTATCGCCGGCAATAGCTATTGAGCAGAGGACTGCAGGAGGAAATCCCCGCTCTACAGTAGCCACCCAAACCGAAATTTATGATTACCTGAGATTGCTCTTTGCCCGTATCGGCAAAGTATCCTGTTATCAATGCGGGCAACCCATAGAAAGACAGAGCTCCCAGGAAATTATAGAAAGAATAATGGCCTTACCACCGGGTCGAGATATTCAGATTTTAGCGCCTATAGTCAGAGGCAGGAAGGGAGAATATAAGGATATATTCAGCCACATTCAAAAAGCAGGATTTGCGCGCGCGCGTGTGGATGGTAAAGTCTATGAGTTATCAGCAAAAATAAAACTTCAGAAATATAAGATGCACAATATAGAAGTGGTGGTAGATAGGCTTCAGATAAAACCTCAGATAAAAAACAGGATTACAGATTCCATTGAGACTGCGCTTAAGGTGGGCAAAGGAACAATAGCTGTAATCACAGGCAGCAGGGAAATCATCTTCAGTGAACAGTATACCTGTAACAAATGTGGCATAGATATTGCAGAAGTCCAGCCGCGCATCTTCTCTTTCAATTCTCCCTATGGCGCCTGTCCGGTTTGTAATGGCCTAGGCACAAAACCTGAGTTTGACCCGGATTTAATCATTCCCGATAAAAATAAGTCCATAAATGCAGGGGCAATTGGGCCCTGGAGGAGGGGAGGAAAGGGATACATCCTTTATTACCGCTGGCTCATTCGCCGGCTCTCTTATCAGCTGGATTTTGACCTGGATGTACCGTTTAAGAAATTAAGCAAGGATATACAGAGGGCCATACTTTACGGGAGTGATGAACACATCAATGGTAAGCCGTTTGAAGGTATAATTCCCCATTTAGAAAGATTATTCCATCAGACAGAAAGCGATTATTTAAAACAAGAAATATCCCGATTTATGTCCAGCTTGCCTTGTCCGGGATGCGCAGGGGCAAGGCTTAAAAAAGAGAGTTTATCTGTTACCATTGCCGGTAAAAATATATGGCAGTTAACTCAATATTCTATAAAAGAGGCATACGCTTTCTTTAAAAAATTAGAATTGAGGCCAAGAGAAAAGATTATTGGCCAGCAGGCCCTGAAGGAGATAATACAGAGATTGCAATTCTGTATTGATGTGGGTTTGGAATACCTGACTCTGGAGAGGAGAAGTTCAACCCTTTCAGGCGGCGAAGCGCAAAGGATCCGCCTGGCCACTCAAGTAGGCTCGGGGTTGGTAGGGGTATTATATATATTGGATGAACCCAGTATCGGTTTACATTACAGGGACAACGTAAAACTGATATCCACATTGAAGGCATTAAGAGACTTAGGCAATACCTTGATTGTAGTAGAGCATGATGAAGCTACGATTTTGGCTGCGGATTATATCCTGGATTTAGGGCCAGGCGCAGGCAGGGCAGGCGGTGAGGTGGTTTTCTCCGGCACAAAAGAAGAATTGCTAAGGCATCCGGATTCACTTACTGCCAGGTACCTAAGAAAAGAATTAAAAATAGATACACCTATAAAAAGAAGGCCCTGGCAGGATAAAAAATTTTTAGAGATAAAAGGAGCCAGAGAGCATAACCTCAAAGATATAGATGTAAAGTTTCCCTTAGGCCTTTTTATCGGTGTTACCGGCGTATCCGGCTCGGGTAAATCCACCTTGATTGATGAAATATTGTACCGGGGCCTGGCGCAGAAGTTATACAAGTCCAAAGAAAAACCCGGATGGCATAAAGAGATTATTGGCCGAGAACTTATTGATAAGGTTATTGTAGTTGACCAGTCTCCTATAGGCAGGACCCCGCGTTCCAATCCTGCTACCTATACCGGTTTCTTTAGCCCTATCCGCCAGTTATTTAGCGGGATTCCCGAAGCGCGTATGCGCGGATATAAACCGGGGAGATTTTCTTTTAACGTCAAAGGCGGCCGCTGCGAGGCATGCACAGGCGACGGCATCAAGAGGATTGAGATGCATTTTTTACCTGACGTTTATGTAAAATGCGATGTCTGTAAGGGCAGGCGTTTTAATGAAGCAACGCTTGAGGTAAAATACAAAGGTAAAACTATTGCCGATGTCTTAGAGATGACTGTAGAGGAGGCATTGGATTTATTCAATAATATCCCTCAGGTAAAAAATATACTCCTTACGCTTTATAATGTGGGCTTGGGTTATATAGAGCTGGGCCAGCCGGCAACCACATTATCCGGCGGGGAGGCGCAGCGCGTAAAGCTTTCCCTGGAATTAAGCAGGCGCGGGACAGGCAAAACCCTGTATATTTTAGATGAGCCTACCACCGGACTGCATTTTGCAGATACGCAGAAACTCCTTTCTGTCCTTCAGAAGTTAGCGGACCGCGGCAACACCGTTATCGTCATTGAACATAATTTAGAAGTAATAAAATGCGCCGATTATATTATCGATTTAGGCCCGGAAGGCGGAGATAAGGGCGGTGAGATTGTAGCTAGCGGCAGCCCGGAGGAATTAATTAAAGTGAATAATTCTTATACGGGCGAGTTCTTGAAGAAATTGTTGAATAAGAGATAAATTAGTGTTATAGTTTAACAAAATGGCAAAATTAAGATTATTTTTTATAATATTTTTTATATTTATTGCGATTTGGCAAATGCCTTCTGCCATTTGCCAACCCTATGCCCAGGATTCTAAAGAGGAAGAGACGCTTTTTATAGCGCAAAAGGCATTTGGGGATGGTTTTTATGAAGTTGCCCTGGGCCTGCTTGAGCGTTTCTTAAAGAATTATCCTGCCTCGGGAAAAAAGGCAAAAGTAAATTTATTAATCGGGCAGTGTTATTTCTATCAGGATAGATTCCTGGATGCCCTGGGGAAATTCCAGGGCCTTCTCAATCAACCCCAAGCCCAAGAGATTAAAGACGCTATTCTTTACTGGATTGCCGAGGTGCATTTTAAAGGCAATGATTTTGCCAAGGCGGCAAATTATTATCAAAAAATAACTGATGAATTTCCCAAATCTTCTTATATCACCTCTGCCTATTATTCTTTGGGCTGGTGTTTGTTTCAGGAGGCCAAATTTAATGAGGCCCTGAAAAATTTTAAGATGGTTGAAGAAAAATTCCCCAAGGATCCCCTGGCCGAAGACTCCAGGCTAAAGATAATTGAGTGCCTGTATAATTTAAAAGACTATACCGGCCTTAAGGATAGGGCCGGAGGCTATCTTAAGGCCTATTCCAAGGATAAGACAAAACTTCCCTATTTATATTTTTATCTTGCCGAGGCAGATTATTATCTGAATAATTTAGAAGAGGCTATTAACGATTACTCAAGGGTTCTGGCGAACTCCGATGACCGTAAGCTACAGGCATTATCCAAATTAGGAACAGGATGGGCTTACCTTAAGTTGAAACGCTACCGAGAGGCGCAAGGCGCATTCTTAGAGATAAACGCCGATAATTTAGAAAAGAAAGATATTGATGTTTTATTATTAGCTAAAGCAATATTATGTTTTGAAACTAATAGGTTTGTGGAGGCAAAAAATATATATAACGAATTATTAAATATAACTTCCGATCCTTTGGCCTTGATTCAGGCCTATCTAGGAAAAGCAGATGCCCTTTACAATATTGCTGAATACAAAGAAGCGATAAAGACGTATAAAGAGGGCCTTGCGAATTCATCAGCGCCTATACCGCAAGAGGTTGTTGATAAATTGCATTATGGGCTGGCCTGGGCCTATTTAAAAGAAGGGGAATTCAAGGAGGCAATAGCCGAGTTGCAAAAGATTGTTAAATATACCGAAGATAAGATTGTCAAAATCGCTGCCCTCTGCCATATCGGAGATACCTATCAAGATTCCGGAGATTACGAGGAGGCAGCCTTAGCCTATGATAATATATTAAAAGATTATCCAGATAGTTTTTATAGCGACTATGTCCAATATCAGTTAGGCCTTACCCTGTTTAAGGCATCTAACTATGAGGGTGCGATTTTGGCTCTGCAGAGCCTCAAAAAAAACTTTCCTGATTCCAAGCTTTTAGATGATGCCTCTTATGCTCTGGGGCTGGCCTATTTTCAAAGGGAGGATTACAATTCCAGTAAAGAAATTTTTTCAGAGTTTGTCCAAAAATATAAAGACAGTAACTTAAAATCCGAAGGCATGTATCTTTTGGGAACTAGTTTATATAATTTAACAAAATTTTCCGAGGCGATAGAGGTGTTTAAGGATATTATCAGGACGTATGAAAAGGATACAGAACTTATACAGAAAGCAGAATACGAGATAGCAGACTGCTATTACCAGATGGGTAACGAAAAAGAGGCGATGGCCAGATTCAAGATGTTACGTTCCAAATATCCTGATTCCAAACTCGCTCCAGAAGTCTTGTGGTGGTTGGGTGAATATTACTATAGGCAAAATGATCTGAATCTGGCACAGAGGTACTTTTCCTCCATTATTCAGGATTTTTCCAAGAGCAATTTGATTGATTCCTGCTATTATGCCCTGGGTTCAATTTATGTAGAAGAATCGCGGTATCCGGAGGCAACAACTAATTTTAAGAAGCTCATGGACTCAGACCGGTCTGATTTAGCCGGCGCAGCAGCTATTGCTTTAGCGGATATATATGTCAGAGAAGACAAAGTGGATTTTGCCCTCAAGACTTATAAAGATGTAGTCAGCAAATATACTAACCTGGCTAGTTTAATTTATCCCAAGATGGCGGATGTCTTTTATAGAATAAAGGATTACCCACAGGCAATAGATTTTTATCGCCGGAGTCTGGATATAGTGCCGGTAAGACAGATGTCAGATATTCAATTTAGGTTAGCCGAGGCCTTAGAGGCAGAAGGAAAACTTGAGGAGTCGATTGAAGAATACTTGAAGGTTACCTATCTTTATTCAGAGAATGAGGAGTTAGCGCTTAAATCCCTTTTGCGGGTAGCGGCAATCTATGAAGGTAAAGAGAATTTTAAAGAAGCAGTTAATATTTACAGAAGAGTCATCTCAATGGATGTTCAAGAAGCAAAATATGCCCAAGAGAGGATTGACTGGATAATCAAACACGTTAGATAAAGGAGGAAGCGATGGATCTATACAGCATGGGTTTATGGCAGGTATTTTTAGCCGGCGGGCCAATAATGTGGCCAATTCTTTTCTGCTCCATATTTGCCTTGGCGATAATACTGGATAAATTCTGGCATCTGCATAGGATCAGGATAGACACCCAGAAGTTTTTGGGCAATATTTTAGATAAAATGAAGAGGCATGAGATAAAAGAGGCGCTGGGAATCTGCGATAATACCAAGAGCCCAATCTCCAATATATTAAAGGCGGGGATTTTGAAATATGACCGTCCGCGCGACAAGATTAAAGAGTCTATCGAAGATGCCTCTTTGTACGAAATACCCAAGTTAGAAAAAAATCTCTCAACCTTGGCTACCATAGCGCATATCTCCCCGCTTTTAGGTCTTTTAGGGACAGTCACAGGGATGGTCAGGTGTTTTCAAACTATCCAGGCCAAGGCTACTATCCTTCATCCTATTGCGCCGGGTGATTTAGCAGGTGGCATCTGGGAATCACTGCTGAGCACGGTTGCGGGTTTGATCGTGGCTATACCGGCGTTCGTGGCCTATAATTATCTGGTCAGCCACATAAATAATTTTATTTTGGAGATGGAAAAGGCATCTACCGAGTTAGTTAATTTCCTTACTGAATAGGGGGCAAAAATGCGTTTTAAGCACCGGATGGAATTAGAGCACGGCCTTAAGCAGATAGACATTGCTCCTTTGATTGATGTGGTGTTTCAGTTGCTGATATTCTTTATGCTTACTTCCAGTTTTGTGATGCAACCGAGCATAAAAGTAAACCTGCCCAAGGCAGTAACCAGCAAGGTTGTCCAGGATAAAAATATAGAAATAATTATATCCAGCGAGAACGTCACTTATTTAAACGGTAGGGTCGTAACTACAGAAGAGCTGAAGGCCTTGCTGAGGCAGGTAGCCAAGAGGAACCAGCCGATTTTAATTAAGGCGGACAGGCGTGCATCTTTAGGCAGGGTGGTGGAAATGTGGGATATGTGCCGCGACCTGGGCATAACCCAGATTAATATCGCCACCAACCAGGAATGAGAAATAAGATTTTTAGCAAGAGTATATTTATTTCTCTGTTAGGGCATATAACCGTATTTAGTATTTTCGGTTTTACTTTCGGAAGTATAATTCCTAAGGTAAATTATGCCCCCGTTTCTTTTTTAGGGTCCATTCTAGCCAGTTCAGATTTAAATAATTTTACCTTCACTCAGCCCATTATACACAGAGGTGTGGGTTTTGGTAAAAAAGCCAATACCTTGATACTGGATACAGCCAGCAGGGGTTATATCGTAGTCCTTAAGCCGTATTTTAAGCCCTGCGCGTCTTTATCTATAAACCAAGAGAAAAGAATAGTTGTGCCCACAACAGAATTAACCTCTTTTGCCTGGGAGAAGAGAGAACCGGTCATCACTTTTTATCCGCACCTGCCCTATCATTTCCTGCTTTATTTTAAAGATAGACAGAAGGTCCATATTGAACTTATGTTTAATATTATATCAAATGCCAGGAGAAACAGGACATTGATAAGACGCAAGGTTTCCTCGGGCAACTTAGAGGTAGACCTTTTAACTATGCGTCATATCGGTCATTATATTTTTGTACAACAGGAGCAGTTTGCTCACAATACCTGGCAGACAGTAAAGATAGACCTTTCGGCGAGAAATGATTAATATTGATTTTTCTTGGGCTATTGCGTTATATATCTGTCTTTTTTTAAATTTTATCCTGGCCGTTTGGCTCTTTAACAAAAAGCAAAGTGACAAGGATTTATCTTTAGACCCCCGCTTTATCTGGTTTTGCTCCATATGTACCCATACCTATATTAATACCAAAGAAGATATAATCTCTATCTGCCCGCGTTGCGGCAGCTACAATAAAAAGTAATTGACTTGGCCTTTTTTTTGTCTATAATAAAATCGGAGGCAAAAGATGATTACTCAAATAGGAATAATTGCAGGCGATATCTGGCATTTTTTGGATGAGCACACAGAGGTTATGCTTTCAGAATTAGTTAAGGATATTGATAAGCCCAGGGATAACGTGCTGATGAGTTTAGGCTGGCTTGCCCGCGAGGGCCATGTAATCCTACAGCAAATAGGCAGTGATTATAAATTGACCTTGAGGAAGAATGGCTAGGCAGGAGAGGGGCAAGAAGGGAATAGTATTATTAATTGTTTTGAGTATAGTTTTAGTAACCGCTATCCTGGCTAATGTTGTCCTGAACCTAATTACCAGCCAATCCAGGCTTACCCACCATCAGATATCCAGAATCCAGTCTTATTATGCGGCCTCTGCCGGAAAGAACTATGCCTTGGAGATGTTAAGAATTGGTAACGCTGCAGGAGGTTATGATGTTGGTAAAGATTGTACCGAAAGTTCACCTTGCATAATGTCCTTTGCTGCGGGTGATTTTAGACCCGCCAGTATTGTAGATAACGAGGTTTCAATTATTATTAGACCGCCACAGGATGCCAATCCGTTATGGCCTTGTTATAATCCTCCCGGAAACAGTGCTTGTGTTAGTATTACTGCCACCTATACCTACACAGAATCTTAACCCCACCCTCTAAAATCCATTATAGTTTATTATAGTATAAGTAAGTTTAAGTATGAGTATGAAAAAAAACACTTGACAAAGTAAGAATCTTATGTTTTAATTAATTTCATTATGTTTGAGGTAAAGGATAGATTTTTATGACCAGACTGATCAATATTGATGAATTAGCGGATTACCTAAGATTGAGGAAGCAGACCATATATAATTGGCTGCACCAGAGAAAGATCACGGGTATAAAAGTCGGGGGGGTCTGGAGGTTTGACCGCAAAGAGATAGATGACTGGTTAAAGAGCAGAAGACGTGTATCTAAGGCAGGAGAACGCTGATGAATAGATTAGGGGTATATTTTGGACCTGAGGTTATTACTGTTGTTGAGACTAAAGGCGGGCATCCCATAAATAATATAGAGATTCCGCAATCACTAATCTCAGCCACTGCAGGACCAGAAGAAAAGGTGCCTGAGGAAGTAAAGATGGTTAACCTGCTTAAAGATGAGTTAGTAAAAAAGAAGATTGAGGCCAAAGAAGCAGCGTTGATCCTTTCCGGAAAGGACTTAATCATTCGTTCATTTGAGATGCCTGTTTTGTCGCGCGCAGAATTAAATACCGCCTTAAGGTTTGAGGTCAAGAAATACATTCCCTTTAAAATCGAAGATTTAGTTTCAGATTTTCAGTGGGTATTAGATAAGTCTAGTAACAAGATTCATGTTTTATTTGTAGGGATAAGGAAGGGAATCTTAGAGAAATATCTTTCTGTCTTAGACAAATTATCTCTTACGGTAACCTCGATTGAATATTCTGCCTTTAGCGTCTTAAGATTGTTTCGATTAGCTAAAGTCAGGGAAAAAGGTATTATGGCTGTTGTTGAGATTGACCTCATAAAAAACGACGAGGTTAATTTCTTAATCTTGAAGAACGGATTCCCTTTGTTTAACCGCGATATAACCGATATAGGGACACTGCAGCAAGAAGATAAAGATACTAAAAAAACTCAGTCTCATGCTGTCTTAGAGAAAATAAAGAGAGAGATGCTTATCTCTTTAGAGTATTACGAACGTAAATTTATAGGCAAAAATCCTAAAAAGATGCTCTTTATAATGAATCCAGAACAGCATACACACCTCTTAGATCTATTCAAAGATGTGGAGCTGGAGGTCCAATTTATGGATTTTTATAAATATATAGATAAGTCTATCACATTTTCCTTGCCTTTGGTTAAGGCCTACACCGGGTCTTTATTAGAGATTGATGTGGGGATAAAGATAAACTTATTATCACTAATAAAAGAAAAAGTCACAAAAAAAATAAGCCTAGAACAACTGGACCTCTATTTTTTGATTACCCGGTTCAAGCCACATGTAAGAGTGGCTATAGGGTGCCTGTTGGTATGTATTATGGTTTACCTTTTTGGCGAATTTCAGAAATCCCCCTTTAAAAAAGAGTTGAGTAACATAATGGGTATGCGGCCACAGGTTTCCACCATAAGCCCGGGGTCCAATTATGCAGCGCTCTCCGATATCTCTTCAAAATACAGAGAAAAGATAAATACCTTAGATGCGCTGGTAAAAAAACAATTATACCTTACCGAATTACTTGATGCTATACCCCGTCTTATACCAAAGGGGATGTGGTTAGAAAGACTCGCCCTTGAAGATAAAATAAAGAACAATAAAAAGAGTTTATCCTGGAGGGTATGGTCTATTTAGGCGATAGCAATAAAGAGATCGAATCAGTAAATACCTTTCTGACAAAATTAAAAGCAAATCCATTCTTTATCAAATATTTTAATGAGATAAATGTTGCCTCTTTGGACCGTAAACAAATTGAAAAAGAGACGATGACTAATTTTGTAATCTCATGCCAGAGTTATAAGGAAAAGATAAGGAATTAATATGGATATGAATATGAAATTGAACTTGACGGATTTACTCAGCAATAAAAATTTAAATATTAAAAATATTGTAAATATTCTCATCATCTTGATAACTTTAATTGTTGCCATTAACCTCTTTAAATCCCAGGGCAGAAACATTCAGTTACTTAAAGAGAGACAAGAGCAGGAGACAAAAAAGAATGCGCTATTAGGTAATATTAGTCAGTTAGAAAAAAAGATTGTTCCCTACAAAAATACCTTCAATAAGAATAAAAAGGATATATCCTTAGTTTTAAATACGGTAAGCAATATTGCCAATGAATCTAATATGAAGATTATCTCCATTAGGCCTAATAAGGAGCAAGATTTTCCGGAATATAGCAAGTATTCTTTTGATTTAGTGGCTGGTACTGATAGTTATCATGTCCTAGGGCAGTTTATCAGTAATTTAGAGAGTCACCCTGATGTATATATGGTTGATAGGTTTGACTTAAAAATAGGTAAAAAATACGGGACACCAATAAAGAGACTCCGGCTTCCAGAAGAACTAGAGTCAACACAGGGTTTAAATATCCAGATAACATTAAGTACCATTGTGCTTAAGGATTAAAATGAAGAGACAGGCGGATAACGTCATAATATTGTTGCTGGCAGTATTGATTTCTATGGTTAAGATAGGTGAAGCCCTATCAGAATCTACGGCAGAGGTTTTAGAACCAAGGCATATAGAATATCGGGCAGGGGATTTAAGGGACCCTTTTGAATCCCTAAAGAAAGAAGAGCCGATAGAGGAGCCAGCATTAGCACCAACGCCAGCACCAAAGGAGCAGATTATCAAGGCAGTCCAATTACCGGATTTAGTAATACAAGGAGTAATTTGGGGGGGTAGATTACCTCAGGCAATTATAAATAATAAAGTAGTAAAGATAGGGGATACCATAGAAACAGTAGAGATTATTGATATAAATAAAGAAGGCATAATCATATCTTTTGAGAATAAAGAATATAATTTGTCTTCGCTGGCAGCAGATTCCGTCTTAACAGGTTACAGTAGATCTGCCGAAGTTCAAGAGGACACAGACAGGAATTTAATAGACTTTGAAAAATCCAGGAATGCTGGGCTAAATCACTGGTTAAGTTCTGCACCGTCACCCCCAGTCAGCCATAAGGAGTAGAAGATGAAGAATAATTTAAGATTATGGGTGTTTATTTTATCTTTTTGTTTATTCTTTAGCCGAGCAAGCACAGAAGAGGAGGTATCGTCTTCTGTGCCAGAAGCGGAGGATACAAAGACCGCTATCTCTATGGACCTGCAAGACGCCAACCTAAAAGATGTATTGAAGATATTATCCATCCAGTCAGGCCTGAACTTCCTTGCTTCAGGGGCAGTAGAGGATAGGCAAATGACCTTATATTTAGATAAGGTTTCCGTAAAACAGGCGATGGATAAATTATTTAAGGCCAATAACCTTACTTATGAGTTAGAGCAGGACTCAAATATCTTTATTGTCAAGGACTGGGGCAAGCCCAAGATAGAAACTGTCACCAAGATCTTCTATCTTAAGCATGCCACGGTCTCCTCTTCTTCTTTAAAAGAAGAGATGAAGAGGGTTAGTGGTGCTACAGAAGAAGGAGTAGGCGGAAAGAGAAGCGAAGGCGGTAAATGGACAGTGGAAGAGAAAGCAGGTATTACTGAAGCAGTAAAAAAACTTCTTTCTAAATATGGCTCGGTAATTGAGGATTACCGTACCAATAGCCTTATTGTGACCGATACGCCTGACCGGATGCCTATCGTTGCCCAGGTAATAGCTTCTCTGGATATACCTGCGCCCCAGGTAATGCTGGAAGTGGAGATGTTAGATGTGACTAAGAATACATTAGAGAAGATAGGATTAAAGTTTGGTGATATAAGTAGTTATCCATCAATGATGGCTATGACTTTAACCGGCGCAATGCGGGGGACAAAATTCCCTTTTTCTGGCTTGTGGCCTGAGAATGATACGGGTATGCCGGATAGAAAAGGGACTGATTACACTGCACCTGGTACCCTAAGTTTTGCTACTGCCTATCAAACGTTATTACAGTTTATTAAGACTCAAAATGATACAAAATATTTAGCCCGCCCCCGGCTTTTGACCTTGAACAATGAGACTGCGGAAATTAAGATTGCCACTGATGAGGTAATTGGTGAGGTACTACAATATGATAATGACGGAGTTCTTGAGAGCCGTAGTGCTGATAGAACAGAAACGGGTATTTCTTTACGGGTAACTCCCCAGATCAATCTTGATACAGGAGAGATTACCATGTTTATCAACCCCGAGGTTAAAGAGGCAGCAACGAGTAGTTTTAGTTCAAGTTATAGAGACCCAGAAGCGAGGGGGACGAAAAGCGTGGTGCGGGTTAAGGACGGGGAGACAGTGATTTTAGGGGGATTAATTCGCAATGAATTTTCCCAGACTATCACTAAATTGCCTATCTTAGGAGACCTTCCCTTGATAGGATTTTTATTCAGGCATAAAAATAAAGATAAAGATAAACAGCGTGAACTGCTGGTTTTTATCACACCGCATATTATTAAGGAGACAGATGTTGAATCTACCCAGACAAAAAAGGTTTCTCTTTTAGAGAGAGAACAGAGTCTGGGCTTGGGATTTGAACGTCAACTGGCGATAAATACAAGTTTGAGTAATCTTGAGAAAACTACGGAATAGGATTTTACGCAAATGTTTCCTAAAGAAAAATACCTAAGATTAGGCGAACTGCTGATTAAAGAGGGTATTATCACCCAAGAGCAGTTAGAGAAGGCAATTAGCGTGCAGGCCCAACAAGGCTGGCGGCTGGGTGAGATATTGATTAAATTAGGGGTGATTAAAGAAGATCAACTGGTTATGGCATTGGGCAAACAACTAAAGATTTTTTATTATTCTTTGGGCAGCGAGTTGAAACCCACAACTGACCATGATCTACTCAACCTTATTCCCAAAGACTTTGCCCTGAAGAATAATATCATCCCTTTATCACGGACTTTAAATTCAATAACTGTAGCGATGTTTGATCCTCTGGATCTTATTCTTATTGATAACTTAAAAAAACTAACCGGCTGTGAGATTAATCCCGTAATTGCCGCTAAATCCGACATTACCAAGGCAATTGAGAAATTTTATGGCAAGTCTAAGATGTTTGAAGAGGCAATGGATGCCTCTTATGCCTCTGTTACTGAGAGCGTCAGCTATAAGGAGTCAGAGATTGCCGATGAAGAGTTAAGTTTAGATAAGCTTGTTGCCCGGGCTGAAGAGGCGCCGGTAGTAAAGTTGGTAGATTTGATTATCCGCCAGGCAATTGACGAGCGGGCCTCGGATATTCATATTGAGCCATTTAAGGATAAGATATCTTTAAGGTACCGTATTGACGGCAAGCTCTACGAGATACCGCCGCCGGCTAAGCATTTGAACTTACCGATTGTATCCCGCATCAAGATATTGAGTAAATTAGATATTGCCGAGAAGCGCCTTCCCCAGGACGGGGCATTTTTAGTCAAATTAGAAGACCGTTTTATAGATATCAGGGTTTCCGTCATCCCGACAATATACGGAGAGAAGGTGGTCTTAAGGATACTGGATAGGGGCGCTGTCGCCTTAGACCTTGGCCGCATGGGTTTTGAGCCTGAACAGTTTGAGCAGATACGCCGCGCCGTAAATTCCCCTTATGGCCTGGTACTTATGACCGGGCCTACGGGCAGCGGTAAGACTACTTCATTATACGCCATATTAAATGAAATAAAGAGCCCTGCCAAGAATATTGTCACGGTTGAAGACCCGGTTGAATATAAATTAGATGGAATCAATCAGGTGCAGGTAAAATCAGATATAGGCCTGACCTTTGCCGCTACCCTGCGTAGCTTCCTAAGGCAGGACCCGGATATAATGTTAGTGGGAGAGATAAGGGATTTAGAGACCGCGCAGATTTGTATTCGTTCAGCCTTAACCGGCCATTTAGTATTAAGTACCCTGCATACCAATGATGCCCCCACAGCCGTAACCCGCCTGATAGATATTGGTATTGAACCTTATATGGTTGCGCCATCTCTGTTATTAGTCGTAGCCCAGCGCCTGATCAGGAAGTTGTGCCCTGATTGTAAAGAGGCATACGAACCCACTGCCGAACAATTAGGTGGGGTAAAGATTAATGCCGAATTGATATATAAGCCCAAGGGTTGCACTAAGTGTAATAATATTGGTTACCGGGGAAGGGTTTGTATTGCTGAGGTCTTGATAGTAAATGACCAGATAAAAGAACTGATTATTCAGAGCGCCTCTTTCCAGAAGATAAGAGAGGTGGCTAAGGCAGGCGGGATGAAGATGCTTTATGAATCAGCCATAAAAAAGGTTGAAGACGGTATTGCTTCCCTGGAAGAGGCGTTGAGCATTACCCTGGCAGGAGAATAACATAAAACAGCAAAAAGATGGCGAAGTTTTCTTATATAGCCAGAGATTACAAGAATAACAAGAGGATTACCGGGTCTGAAGAGGCCGCCTCAGCAGATGAATTGACTGTCCGGCTTCAGGCCAGAGATTTAATGGTAATAAATGTAGTATCTGATTCTGGGGAAGGGGCATTTAGTTTTAAAAAAGGAGGTCAACATAAGGGTGCCACCAGGAGGTTTCGGCGTTCCCGCATAACCCAGGATGACTTAGTGCTTTTCTGTCGGCAGTTAGCCACCCTTTTAACTTCAGGAGTAACTATTTTAAGGGCAGTAGATATAATCTCTAAGCAGGTATCCAGCCGCAGGTTTTATAACGTAATGGAGGAATTAAAGAAGAGCATGGAGGGAGGAACAAGTTTCCATGAAGCAATGTCTAAACACCCCAAGGTATTTTCAGAATTATGGATCAATCTGGTAGATAGCGGGGAGGCCAGTGGGAATCTAGCGACTGTATTAGAACGCCTAGCCACTTATTTAGAAAAAATTTCTGGTTTTAAAAGCAAGGTTATCTCCAGTATGATGTACCCCATAATACTTCTGGTTGCCGGTATAGGCGCTTTTTTATTCTTGACGGTCAAGATTGTGCCTACCTTTGCGGAATTATTCAAGAGTTTTAATATAGCCTTACCACTCTTGACGCGCATGCTTATCGTGGTGAGTGTGATTATTAGAAAATATTCAATGATTGCAATCGGCAGTATTATCGTTTGCTCTTTTATATTCAGGAAGTATATCCAGACAAAGGAAGGAAGGTTGAGATTGGAGAAATTCCAATTTAGTCTACCTATGTTTGGTGAATTCTTTTCTGCTTTAATTATGGAAAGGTTTTCTTCAGGGATGTCAACGTTAATTGAGAGCGGTGTCCCGCTGTTGTATTCTCTGGAGATAACCGAACATAGCGTAGATAATTTAGTGATGGCTGATATTATCCGCCGGGTCAAAGAAGAGGTGCGCGAAGGCAAATCTCTGAGTAGCACTTTAGAAAAGAGTCAATTTTTTGAGCCTATGGTGGTTCAGATGGTAGCAGTGGGAGAGGAGGTAGGCGATTTGCCGCAGATGTTTAAGCGCATAAATACATTTTATGAAGAACGCGTGGAGACATTTTTAGGGCGTTTTACCTCCTTGTTTGAACCGATTATGCTTATATTTATGGGGTTGATTATTGGAGTGATGGTTGTAGGGATGTTTCTGCCTATATTTCAGCTTGCTACCATTGGCGGCGGATGAAAAAGATTGACAATTAAGAAAAATAGACGTATAATTTAAAAAGGGAGGGGGGTAGACGGCATACTAAGAAACTAGAAAATCAACCCTTAATAAAAAAAAGGAGTAAGATGTGAAAAAAGCTTTTACGTTATTGGAATTAGTAGTAGTCGTAATCATCTTAGGGATCTTAGCCACCTTAGGCCTTACCCAGTATGGCAGGGTGATAGAGAGGTCACGCGGCGCTGAGGCCAAGGCAATCGCAGGAACTATCCGTCAGTATGCTGCTGCCTATTATATGGAATACGGAACGTTAACCGGAGTTAGTGATGAGCGGCTGGGCTTGGGCACTGCTAACGACCAGGTTCCTACTGCCTGTAGAACTTCTCATTATTTTTCCTATTCCGCGAGCGGTTCTGGTACTTCTGTTATCCTCACTGCCACGCGCTGTACCGCTGGTGGTAAGAATCCCCAAGCACTAGCAGCTAACACCCTTATCCTTACCTCAGATGTAAGCACAGGCGTAGATACCTGGTCTGGAACAGGCGGATATTAAATCCAACTTAGCCTGATATGAAAGATGCTTTTACTTTAATGGAGATTGTTATTGTCTTGGTAATTATTGGTATTCTGACCACATTAGCCATCTCACAATACACTCCTGGCAGAGAAACCGCTATGAGTAAAGAAGCTATTGTCAATCTTAAACTTATTGCTGCAGCAGAGAGGATTTACCGAATGGAGACGGCAAGTTATTACCCCTCCTCGGGGTCAGAAAGCAATATAGCAGTAATAAATACAAATCTTAAACTTTATCTTACTGAGACGAATTGGGACTATTCCATTACTGGTGGTGCAGATAGCTTTACTGCTTTTGCAGATAGGAACGGTTCGGGTGGATACTTAGACTGCCAATATTCGATTGATGCTGACGGAGAACCTAACCCCAATGCCAGTTGTCCCTGAGAAAAAGGCACTAACCCTTCTTGAAATTATTATCTCCACAGTTATTATGTCTTTAGTGATAACCGGCATGGCCAATATCTTTCTCGCGGGTAAAAGGCATATCTTGCATACTCGTTCGCGGATGACCGCAGGAGAATTGGGTAGACGCTTTTTAGACCCTTTACAGATGGATGTAAGACAGGATGAGTGGTTTACTAACGGTAATTGTCTAACTGGAGATGGAAGCGTTGGTTGCGATACAACACCTTGGTCTCCAGATGGAATTGTGAGCTATACCCCTCAATATGAAATAAGTCGTCTTCTTGTAGATGCCCAAAATCCCTTAGGTCGCTTACGTAAGGTAAAACTTACTGTAACCTGGAATGAACTCTCTCCTTAACAAATCCGTAACCCTCCTGGAATTATTAATTGCCATAACCTTGATAGGCCTGGTGGCCTTGGGTTTTTCTAGTATCGATTTATTTAGTCGCCACCATGTATTGACAGCAGATAGACGGGCACAGATTCAAAATGATGTTTCTTATGTTTTAGACCATATGGCAAAAGAGATAAATAAGGCAATCGGTAATCGAGTTATTACAGGAGAAGATCCCATCGATCTAGATAATATTGCAGGCGATATAGCCATAAGGATTTATGTAGATTTAGCCGCTGATGGGCAATCACCCGGTGATGGTCAAATAGGTACGCAGGGTGACCGTTGGAGAGCTTATCGCTTTAACGGTGTTGCAAATCAAATTTGGTATTATTCTGATTATCCTGGTTCCTATGAGGTTATTAGTCGGAAGATTTTAGATTTCGCTCCTAGCTCGATCGTAAGCGATAATTTTGTTGAGATTACTGTTACCGCACGCTGTGATCCAACAGATACAACCTCTTCTATTATCGATAATCCGTCTATTACTATGAGTACACGCATCAAGATGCCTTCCGTATCCACCAATTAATCCCGCCTAATTTTATTTGCTAAAAGATAAAAGATGTGTTAGATTAAAAACTGAGAAACTAAGCCTATGGGGCTGTAGCTCAGCGGGAGAGCATCTCGTTCGCAACGAGGGGGTCGGGGGTTCAAGTCCCCCCAGCTCCACCAAATTTTGCGACAAGCAAAATTTGGTGGATGCCAAAACAATGTGTTTTGGCGCCACCATTTAGCAAATAGCAAATAACTAATGGCTAATAGTATGTGAAAATGAAAACAAAGAAAATCAGTAAAAACTTATGGAAAATATTTTTCTCTGGCTATTTGCTATTTGTTATTGGCTATCTGCTATTTGCTACTCATTGTTTCTCTCAAGATATAAAATCCCCTAATGTCGCAGGGAGTTTCTATCCGGATGAACCTGGCGAGTTATCTAAGATAATAGATAATTTTCTTGATGCTGCAAACCCGGAATCTGTTAAAGGAGATATTATTGCGCTTATTTCGCCACATGCAGGTTATGGATATTCTGCTGCGACAGCCGCCTATGGATATAAACTCATCAAAGATAAACCATACAAGACAGTGGTAGTGATTGGTTCCAGTCATTACTATAGATTTAGCGGGGTTTCGGTTTATCCTGAGGGTATCTTTCGCACGCCCTTGGGAGATTTAGAAATAGATAATGAGTTTACGCAGGGATTATTAGATAAAGATATTGAGATTTTCTTTGATCCAGACGCCTTCCAAAAGGAACATTCAATAGAGGTGCAGTTACCATTTTTACAAAAGGTTTTATCTAATTTTAAGATAGTGCCCATAGTTATGGGGGATTGCAGTTTCGCAACCTGCCAAAGATTGGCAGGTTTTCTTAGAGAGATAATCGGTAGTCGTTCGGACGTTTTGATTGTTGCCTCCAGTGACCTCTACCATGGCTATGATTACGAAGAGGCAGAAACAGTGGATGGCTTGACTTTGTCCTACCTTAATCAGATGAACCCCAAATTATTGGACCAAAAATTAAGAGAAGGAAGTGTCCAACTTTGCGGTGGCATTCCAGTGGTAACCACAATGCTTCTAGCCAGAGAACTTGGGTATGATAAACCGAAGGTATTAAAATATACAAATTCCGCTATTGTTACTGGTAAAAGGATTAAAGGAATTTGGACAGTAGGTTATGCCAGTTGTGTAGTTAGTAAAGAGGAGGAGAGTATGTTAAATGAGAAGCAAAAAAAGAGGTTATTGGAGATTGCGCGTGGCTCGATAGAGCATTACCTTAAGACAGGTAAAAAATTAGAGGTTTCGGAAGCTGATCCGGGGTTGTGCAAAGAGATGGGTGCCTTTGTTACCCTGCATAAACAGGGCCAGCTGCGGGGATGCATAGGACATCTTATCGGGAATAAACCTTTATATCTTACGGTTAGAGATATGGCTATTGAGTCTGCGGTAGGTGACCCGCGCTTTACTCCTGTTGAAGAAAACGAACTTAAAGATATTGATATTGAAATTTCTGTGCTTTCTCCTCTGCAAAGAATAGACTCGTCTGATAAAATCCAATTAGGTATGCATGGTGTCTTAGTAAGACAAGGCCTAAGAAGCGGCGTTTTCCTTCCACAGGTAGCCATTGAAACCGGTTGGTCAAAGGAAGAATTCCTGTCAAATTTGTGTGCTCACAAGGCAGGTATTTCGCCTGATGCCTGGAAAGATACATCTACAGAGATTTACATATTTACTGCAGAGTTATTCTCTGAAAAAGATTATCAATAATCTACATGCATAGATTCTATAATCCTTGCCAAAATATCTCTGGCAATAAAATAATCATACAAGATAAGGGACTCCTCCATCATCTCAAAGATGTTTTACGCCTTAAGAGAGAAGACGAGGTTATAATATTTGATGGCCAACGTAACGAATATCAGTGTTCTATCGAAAAACTTACAGGTAAAGTCATCTTAAATATCAAGCAGAAGCGGTCATTTTCAGAAATCAGAGAAGATATCAAGATTACTGTAGCTGTGGCTTTGCCTAAAAAATCTAAGATGGATGGAATTGTAGATAAACTTACACAGCTGGGAGCAGATAGGATTATTCCTTTAGAGACTGAGCGTGTCAGTGTTAATCTTGATGATAGAAAGAAAAAGCTGCGACTTCAACGTTGGAGGAGAATCGCCTTAAGCGCCAGTCAGCAAAGCCAGAGAAATAACTTACCTATTATCGATTCAATAAAAGACATAAATGATGTATTATCTAATCTGCAGGGATTTGATTTGAAATTGATACCCACATTGACTGGAGAACGGGAACCATTAAAAGAAATTTTAGATAAATCTAAACCCCAAAATATATTAGTCCTTATTGGACCAGAAGGGGATTTTACGCTGCAAGAAGTCATTAAGGCTAAAAGAGCCGGCTTTATTGCAGTATCATTGGGTGATTTAGTCCTACGTGTGGAGACCGCCGCTATCGTAGTCGCTGGTTTTATTAGATTATATTATGAAAACGATTAACCCTTCGACTACGCTCAGGGTTAATGGTGAGCGAAGTCGAACCATTAAATTCTTTACTTTGGGTTGTAAGGTAAATCAATATGAGACTCAAGTTATCAGGGAAAGATTTATTAAAGCCGGCTTTAGGGAATTAGAAGATGGTCAACCTGCCGATATCTATGTCATCAATACCTGTACCGTAACCTCAACAGCTGACCGTAAATCTCGCCGTCTAATTCATTATTCTCATCGGCAGAATCCTAAAGCCAAAATTATCGTTACAGGCTGCTATACAGAATTAGATAGCGATGAAATCGCTAAAATTTCCGGGATAAGCCACATCGTTAAGAATAAAGAAAAAAATGGGATTGTGGGATTATTAGACGAACATAACGAACTTAACGAACATAACGAAGTAGGTATCCCGAATGCAGTTAATCAAGGTAGCCGTACTTCGGGATCCCGAAGAGACACAGAAGCAGTTACTACATTCGGGATAAGCAATTTTTCTGGACATACCCGGGTATTTTTAAAGATTCAGGATGGTTGCAATAATCTTTGTTCTTATTGCAAGATACCTTTAGTCAGGGGAGCTTCAAAAAGTAGGCCTTTGAAGGAGATTATTCGAGAGGCAGAAAACCTCGTAAAAAATGGCTTTAAAGAAATAGTGCTTTCTGGCATTTGCTTAGGGGCTTATGGCAGAGATTTACAAGGACAGTTAAGTCTTGTTAATGTGGTTGAGGCATTAGAGAATATAGAGGGATTATTACGCATCAGATTAAGTTCTATAGAAGCGGCTGATGTCTCGGATAGATTAATCCAAAAGATGAGGCAATCTAGGAAATTATGTCGGCATCTGCACATTCCTATTCAAAGTGGCGATGATGCGGTTTTAAAGAAAATGAAGCGTAGCTATAAAGGTAGAGATTATTTAAATCTGATTAACAGGATAAAAAGATATATGCCAGGGGTAGCTATAACTACAGATGTTATGGTAGGCTTTCCCGGGGAAGATGAGATTAACTTCAAAAATACCACAGACTTGATTAAGAAAGTTCTTCCGCTTAGAGTGCATATTTTTCCTTATAGCCCAAGAGAAGGCACACCTGCTTATAATTTTAAAGATAAAGTAAATCCTGTCAAAATAAGAGAAAGGATTTTGCGTCTCCAAGGTATCGCCAAGGCCTGTGCACTTGCTTATAGAAAAGGATTCCTTACCAAAAATACGGATGTGCTTGATGTGCTTATAGAGACTCAATCCAAGGAAAATCCTACACTTTGGGAGGGTTACACTGATAATTATATAAAAGCCTTAGTTAAATCTAACCAAAACCTAAAAAACCAACTTGTCTCAGTGAGATTAGAAAAGATAACTAAAGATTTTATCTTGGCAGAATTTCATTGATTGCCTATTTTAATATGATATAATATTTATTGAAAATTAAAATGAAACGAGGAGGTTAATAATGCGCAGAACTATTATCTTTTCAGGTATAATTTTATTCTTTAGCGCGGGTCTCTGTTTTGCCCAAGAAGAATCTATCACCATCACCACCTATTATCCTTCACCTTATGGAAGTTATAATGAGCTAACCACTACAGGTGACACTTATCTGGCTATTGATTCTGGCAGTCAGGTCGGCATCGGCACGACGGATACAAATTCTTATAAGCTTCACGTAAAGGCAAATGCAACGTCTCCCGGCCAAATTGGCATAATGGTAGAGCAACCAGAGGGTAATCAAGTTGGTATTGTTACAGCAAATAGTACAATTGGTGCATATATGGGAGTAAGCAACTTCTACGGTGCAGCACATATAGGAACATATACAAATCACCCCCTTATTCTAATGACTGGGGCTATACACGAAAGGTCACTATAGATACCTCTGGCAACGTCGGCATCGGGACGGCGAGTCCAGGAAACTATAAACTCTATGTTAACGGTAATCAATACGTAAACGGAACTATCACTGCAAGTAGTTCTCGAAATAGGAAAACCAATATCCAGCCTTTTTCGCAGGAGGACTACCGAGAAATTTTAGAAAAACTGCAGAATATTGAGGTAGTGCGATATAATCTTAAAAGTCAAGATACCTCTTCTTTAGCAAAGAGGCATATTGGGGTTATTGCTGAAGATTCACCTGATGAGATTACCACCGAAGATAAAAGCGCAATTGAAATTGGTAGTTATTTAGGTTTTCTCTTGGCAGCAATAAAGTCGCAGAATGAAGAGATTAAAGCCTTAAAGCAACAGATAGACAGATTGAGTGGAACCAGGTAACCAATGAGGTGGGAAATGGGGACTTTTATAAAATTTTGTATTGTAATTATTTTAGCCGCATCTTTAATACTAGGTTTATTATCTTATAAAGCAATCCTTGCCCAATGTAGTTGTGAGTGTGGGGATATTTGTACCTCCACCTCAACTACTCATGTAATAGAGCACCTTCCTTACAGCGCTACTTGGGAGGGTTCTTGTTGCGATGGAGGCCCTAAATCGGTTTCATTTAATACACTAGTCTTTTGGCATCAGGGCACTCAATATAATACACTTCCTGCCTACGTTACCCATAGCTGGACTCAATTTGATGGATGCCTACCCTGTTTTCCAGAGGAAGGTATTTGAGGGAGCGAATTGATGATAAGAAGAAGGGTGTCGGGGGAGAGCTCTTTTTAATATTACCCTTTTATAGATAACGGGTTACAATACCCTACCTATCAAAAAATAATTTTTAAAAAAGAAAGCGCTTTCCTTGATAATTACCTGTTTATATGTTATACTTTGAAGAACTTAGAGGTCAAAAGGAGAATAAGGTATGTTATTAGGGGGCATAAGACAATTTAACTGGCTGGATATCGTTGTTCTAATTCTAATATTACGAATAGGTTACATCGCGCTGAAGAATGGCCTACCAGTAGAACTATTTAAATTCTTCGGCACCATCTTTTCGGTGTATCTGTCTATGCATTATTATGTTTTGTGGGCGGTGTATTTACAAGAACGTATCCCTCTAAAAAATATATCCTTGGGATTCTTAAGACTTTTTTCTTTTGTGGCCTTATCCGCCTTGGGTTATTTTATTTTTCTTCTCTTGCGTAAGGTATTTTACCGGTTGATTACAGTAGAGCCGGTCGAGAAATTAAATAAATGGGGGGGCTTTATCTTAAGTATGCTCAGGGGTATTTTATTGTTAAGTCTAATATTATTTATTCTGGCTCTCTCTAATATCAGTTATTTAAATAAGAGCGCCAGAAACTCTTATTTAGGCAGGCGTATTTTTAAGGTTGCTCCTTTTGTCTACAGCGGATTATGGAATAATTTGGTTTCTAAGTTTAGGACTGCTGAGGAATTCAATAAGGCTATCCTTGAGGTTCAACCCTTGGGTTCTGCTGTAAAACCTAATCCATGAAATTATTCCGTCTTTATAATCAGGTTATAAAATTTGGCAGGGCAGGCGATCCCAGAAAAAAAACCCGGATAGATTCTTATCCTGATACCGCTATACTGTATGGGGAAGCGGATACCCAGATAAAAAGGATTCTTATAGGTATAGATATAGAGGTAGGCGAACTCTTATTAGCAGATAAGATTCGTAAGCAACAGGGACTAGATTTAGTAATCTCTCATCATCCGCAAGGTAAGGCATTAGTTTCTTTATACAAGGTGATGGGGGTGCAGGTAGATTTATTAAGAAAGTTAGGAATATCTAAGTCCGTTGCCCAGGAGCTATTAGAGGAGAGAAAGAGAGAAGTAGAGAGGAGGTTCCTGCCGCATAATCATATGCGCGCAGTAGACGCAGCGAGGTTGTTAGATTTGCCATTTATGTGCGCGCATACACCGGCGGATAATCAGGCGCACAGTTTCATACAGGAATTATTGAATAAAGAAAAACCTAAGAAACTGAAGGACATCCTGGATATCTTGATGGGTATCCCTGAATACAAACAGGCAGCAGGAGACTTGGCCGGGCCAAGGATTATTTTGGGAAATCCTAATCGCCCGGCGGGTAAGATTTCTCTGGAGATGACCGGAGGTACGTCAGGCCCTAAAGAGGCATTTGCCAGGTTGTATAAGGCCGGGATTAGGACCCTGGTGTGTATGCATATGAATGAGGAACATTTTAAGAAAGTAAAGGATATCAATCTTAATGTAATTATTGCCGGGCACATCTCTTCTGATACCTTGGGTTTAAACCTGCTTTTAGACAGAATCGAAAAAGAAGACAAAGAAAAGTTCCAGGTTATTAATTGCTCAGGGTTCCACCGAATTCCTCGTAGATAGTAGAGTACAGAGAACAGAGTACAGATTACAGTAAAAGATGGAAGATAAAAATTCTGTTTTTGACTTTGAAAAATTAAAGGTTTATCAAAAAGCACTTGATTTTATAGATAAGATATTTGAGATTTGTAAAAACTTACCTCGTGAATATAAGTATTCTTTAGGAGATAATTTATTAAGAGCAGGTTTATCAATAGCAAATAATTTGGCTGAAGGTAATGGAAAAAAATCCAAAAGAGAAAAACAGCGTTATTTTGGTATATCCTTAGATTCAACAAGAGAATGTATTTCGGTATTTAATGTTTTCAAAAGACAGAAGTTAATTACAAATGATAGATTTTTAGAAATTCGTTCAGATAGCAGAGAAATTACAGGTATGATTTATAATTTAATCGGTTCTTTAGCCTAGCCTGTCTTCTGTTTTCTGTACTCTGTTATCTGTAATCCAATACTATAGAGATATAAACATGGCCGGTCGTATACCAGAAAATATATTAGAGGATATATTAAGCCGGGTAGATATCGCGGAGGTAATCTCCAGTTATATACCCTTGAAGCGCGCCGGGAGAAATTTTAAGGCCTGTTGCCCTTTTCATCATGAGAAGACGCCTTCTTTTATGGTCTCGCCTGAGCGTCAGATTTATCATTGCTTCGGATGTTTTCCCGCAGGTTCTTTAATAAAAACAGAAAAAGGCTTTCATAGAATTGAAGATGTACAAGTAGGGCAAATGGCTCTTACTCATCGTGGTAGATTTAAACCTGTTATAAGAACTTTATGGAGACCTTATAATGGAGAATTAATAGAGGTATATACAAGAAAGTCTAGTTTCCCTGTAACTGTGACTGCGGATCACGAAATTTTTGCTATAAAAACAGAAAATTGTAAGTACAAATCTAGAGAAAATAGAATATGTCAGTGGCGATGTAAGTTATATTGTCCGGAAAAGTTTTTCAAAAAATATAAGATACAACAATTACCAGCTAGACAACTGACCCTTAACGATTATTTGTTATATCCAATTAATAAAAAAATAAACAACATTAAATTTATAGATTTAAATAAATACTATAACCGCAAAATTAGTAACTTCGGCCCAGATATAAAATCTATCCCTACAAAAATAGAAATTGGCGAAAGATTTTTAAAATTAATAGGATATTGGATAGCTGAAGGTAGCAATCATCGGGCTTATATTAGATTTAGCTTGGGTGGCCATGAAAGAAAATTTGCTGAGGAAGTAAAGAGACTCATTGAAGATATTTTCAACATTAAGACCGCCATTCATATTAGAAAGATTGGGAAAAGCGGGATAGAGGTAACCGCATGTAATTCAAAATTGGCTAATATTTTTGAGAATCTTTGTGGAAAATTGGCAGAAAATAAACATATTCCATTTGAATTGCAAGATTTACCTCCTTTGAGTCAAAGAATAATTCTGGATGCTGTTTTTAAGGGAGATGGTTATACCGGTAAAATCAACAAATCTAAAACAAATAGAGAATTTAAAGCTATTACTACTGTATCTTTAGTTTTAGCGGAGCAGTTAAAAGATATCTTATTACGGCTCGGTGTTTCTCCTACTTTTAGTATTGAGAAAGAAAAGGTAGATAAAAATAAGGTAAATCATAAAATGGCCTATACTATCTCATGGCAAGAAAATATTAGATTGCATTTTTCAGATATTACTCAAATTGACAATATTTTTTATCAAACCTTGCCAATTAAAAAAATTATAAAGAAAAAGTTTTCAGGAAATGTATATAATTTGACAGTAGCAGAAGATCATTCTTATACAACACCCAATTTTGTTGTTGGAAATTGCGGAAAAGGAGGGAATGCCTTCAATTTTCTGATGGAGTATGAACGCATGGAGTTTCTTGAGGCAGTCCAGACCCTGGCAAAAAAATGCGGTGTTTCCCTGCCAGAGGCGCAAAGACAGGACGCGCAGACTACAAGTCTTTATACGCAACTTTATAAAATAAATGAATTAGCGGCTTTGTTTTATAGGAATACCTTGAATTCTCAAAATGGCCAGGAGGCAAAAGATTATCTCTTAAAACGGGGCGTAAAAGAAGAGAGTATGAAATTATTCCAGTTGGGTTTTGCTGAGGATAAATGGGATGCCTTAATAAACCATTTAAGGGCTAAAAATATAAGTCTTTCCTTACTGGAGAAGGCAGGTTTAATTTTGGCTAAGGAAGGCGGCGGCTACTATGACCGATTTCGCCAGCGTATTGTCTTTGCGATATTGGATATGAAATCAAGGCACCTTGGTTTTGGCGCCAGGTTTCTTTCGGCTCATCCGGGCGCGGATAATAATTTAGCCAAATACATCAATTCGCCGGAGACGTTCATATACAGCAAGGGAAGGCACCTCTATGGATTGAATTTTGCCAAAGAGGCCATTAAAGAGTTTGATTATGTAGTGATCGTGGAAGGTTATCTAGATTTTATCCTTCCTTTTCAGGAAGGTTTTAAAAACATTGTCGCCTCGCTTGGCACAGCCTTTACCACAGAGCAGGCACGACTTATAAAACGCTATACACATAATGTGGTGATGGTCTATGACGCAGACAAGGCCGGGGAACTGGCTACTTTAAGGACATTAGATATATTTATTGAAGAAGGGATGGATGTGCGGGTTGTTTCTTTACCAGAAGGTTTTGACCCTGACCTATTCGTGCGCAAACAGGGCATCGAAGATTTTAAAGAAAAGATTAAAAGGGGAGAAAACCTGTTTGACTATAAATTGAGAATCTTAAAATCGCGCTACAACCCTAAAGATATAGAGGGTAAGGCCAAGATTTCTCAAGAGATACTTCTGACCATAAACAAATTTAAGAACGCGGTTTTAAAATCCGAATATATCAAGAAACTGGCGCAGGATTTACGCCTAGAAGAAGATGCCTTATTACAGGAATTAAAGAAGATAAAAGAAGAAAGGCCGTATCCGGGCTTAAATCAGGCAGCGCCCAAGAAACTGAATATAAATCCTGCAGAGAGGTTATTGATAAAGTTAATGTTAGAAGAGAGAGAACTTATTGAGCGTATAAGAGAGAGCGTTGAGCCCGGGGACTTTCAGGATGCAAGAATTTCCAGGGTGGTAGCAATAATGTTTGAGCTTATGGAGCAAGGGAAAAAAATAGAGCCCAGTATTTTAATAAATTATTTTGACGACGAGGATATTCTACAGGTTATCTCTGAGTCGGCTTTGCTGCCTGAGGTATCCAGCCAAGATAGAGAAAGGATAGTAGGGGATTGTATACAGCGCCTGAAGAGTTCAAGATTGGCCTTTAAAAGGCAGCGCCTGCAAGAGGAGATAAAGACAGCCGAAAGTTTGGGTGACGAGCAGAGACTAGATAGCCTCAAACAGGAATTTAACCTTTTAATTAAAATGAAGCCCAAACTTACGGAATAAAATGAACGTAAGTTTGTGGCTGAATTTTACCCTTGACATCTTTGATGTCAAGGGTCAATTCGCAGACGCTTCGCTATAACTTACGTCGCTTACGCTCCATAAGTTATCTACTCATTGAAGAGATGAAAAAAAGGATTATGAAGAAAAAAGAATATACCAAGAAAGACGTAGAAAAGATTATTGCCGTGGGCAGAAAGAAAGGATACCTTACCTATGATGAGGTAAATAACCTTTTGCCTGAAGATTTATACTCCTCAGAAGATATTGACCAGATCTTTGAGTTGCTCGGCAGCGAAGATATACAGATTGTAGAGAATGAAGCTGAGGGAGAGGCAGAAAAACCAAGCCGCACGCTTAAAGAGGGCCTGCTGAATGAACAGTTAAAAACAGAGGCAAGATTCCTTCCCCTGGATGACCCGGTAAAGATGTATCTTAAGCAGATGGGCTCTATACCCTTACTTTCCCGCAAAGATGAGATAGAGTTAGCTAAAAAGATAGAAGAGGCAGAGGAGAATTTTAAGCGGGCAGCCTTGAGCACAAAATTCAGCCGTAACCAGGTTATATCTTTAGCCAATGATATATTAGAAGATAGGGTGAATTTAGAAGATGTGATAAAAGAAGAGATTAAGCTAAAGAAGAGCAATGCCCTAAAAAAAATCAGAAGAATCACCGAGCGCCTGAAGTATACACGCAGTAATGCCAAGAGCCTCCAACTTCTCTTGCAGTTTAATTTTGTTACTTCGGTAATTGAGGCGGCTGTGCGCAGGCTGAGCAATCTGGTTAGAGAATTGGATTATATAAAACGGCATAAGAGGCGCAATCTTTCCCGCAGGCGCGCGATATTAAAGCGGCTTGCTGAGCCGTATCTTAAGATAAAAGAGCAGATAAAATTGATTAGATACACGCACATAAAGTTTAACCGCGCTAAAAAACGGCTGGTAGAGGCAAACTTAAGGCTGGTAGTCAGTATCGCTAAAAAATACACAAATAGGGGCCTGTCCTTTTTGGATTTGATTCAGGAAGGCAATATCGGGCTGATGCGCGCGGTGGAGAAATTTGAATATAAGAGAGGTTATAAATTCTCTACCTACGCTACCTGGTGGATAAGGCAGGCGATAACCCGTTCTATTGCCGACCAGGCGCGGATTATCAGAATCCCGGTGCATATGACTGAGACCATAAATAAGATAATCCGGTTCTCCCGTATCTTTGTCCAGGAAAATGGCCGCGAGCCGGTTCCTGAAGAGATTTCCCACAAGATGAAGTTGCCTCAAGATAAGGTAAAGGCAATATTAAAGATTGCCCAGGAGCCGATTTCTCTACAGATGCCTATAGGAGACGAAGGCGATACGCATTTCGGAGATTTTATCCAGGATAAAAAAGCGGTTTCTCCGGCTAATGAGACAGTGCGCACGATGCTGAAGGAGGAGATAAATTCTGCCTTAAACACCTTGACGCTGAGAGAAAAAAAGATACTGGTCCTGCGTTTTGGGGTAATTGACGGTTCTGCGCGTACGCTGGAGGAAGTAGGCAATGTCTTTAAGGTAACAAGGGAGAGAGTACGCCAGATTGAAGCCAAGGCCTTAAAAAAACTAAGGCACCCCACCCGCTCCCGCAGGTTGCGCAATTTTCTCGACCTAACCCTCACCCACCAGAGAGAATAATAGCGTCCTCAAAAATACAAAAATAGGTTGAAAAAGGTTTTTATTTGCTGTAAAATAAGAAACTTATGACTATCGTTAATTTTACCCGCCAACTCTATAATCTCTTAAAAGCAGGCATCCCGCTGCTGAAGGCCTTGCAGATTATCTGTTCCCAGTTGCCCGGCGGCAGGTTCAGGGACGATATCGAGAAGGTAATCCTGGATATTCAGGAAGGCAGGAGCCTTTCTGATGCCTTAACTTCTGCAGGGCGCTTCTTCTCTTTATTTTATATCAATATGATTAAGGCCGCAGAGGCAAGCGGCAATTTAGTAGGAATGTTTAAGGAACTCTCGCAGGATTTTACCCGCCAGCGCCGCATTAACCGTCAGGTCCAGGCTGCCTTTATGTATCCTGTGCTGGTCTTAATTATCGCCATAACCATACTCACAATATTACTGGTTTTCATTATACCGATATTTGTGAGGATATTTGAGGATTTAGGGGGCCAATTGCCTCCAGCCACAGTATTTCTTATTGGCCTAAGCAGATTCCTGACTCATCGGGGTTGGTTATTTTTAGTTTTGCTCGCAGCCACAGGTGCAGCAGCTATTTTTCTTTCCCGCAAGCCCCAGGGCAGATACCTGCTCAATAATCTCGCCTGGCACATACCGTTATTTGGCAAGATAGCCAAGACCGTGCATATAGGCAGGTTCTGCCGGATGTTAGGGACATTGCTTTCTTCGGGGATAAATCTGGTAAGGGCCCTGGAGGTATTAGGGGACACCAGCACCGCGGTATTGCTGGAGGCGGCTATCTCTGATATCAGGCTTAAGGTTGAGCAGGGAGCCAGCCTTTCCGAATCCATGGAGGAAACCGGTTTATTTCCCCTGACCTTAGTGAAGATGGCCCAGATAGGAGAGGAGAGCGGAAAGATTGCCGATTTATTTTTAGATGCCGCCGAGGATTACGAAGAAGAGGTCTCCTTTGCTGTGAGCGGGTTCTTGTCCCTGCTTGAACCGGTCTTGATTGTGATTATGGGTGTCATCGTAGGATTTATTGTCGTGGCTTTATTTTTCCCCATCTTTACCATGAGCACCCTAATCCAATAATTCTTAGCAACTAACAGCTGTCCTTATGTTTAAATGTAAAAGAGGGTTTTCTTTAGTTGAGATCCTGGTATCTTTAGCGGTCCTGGGCATAGGGCTGGTTTTTGTGTTTACTATCTTTCCCTTGAGCTGGCAATCCTTTGCTTATAGCCGTAAATTAAATGAAGTCTCTATTTTCGCCCAGAGAAAGTTAGAAGAACTAAAATCAACAGAGGCGTTTTCCCCGGGCCAGATGAGCGGAGAAGAAAAAGATATAAATTGGAATATCAGTATTAGCCCCGTACAGCCGGATGCGGATATGGATTTGTGGCATGTAGAGTTAGACCTGGAATTTTATTTTCAAGGCAGGCCGCAAAAACAGAAGTTCCTTACTTATCTGTCAAGATAATATTTCAGCAATTTCAAATATATGCATACAGCCTTAAAATCATCATTGCCAAAAGCTAAAGCGCAGGGCCAAGCGCTGGTCGTGGTAGTGACTTTTCTGGCCATATTTTTTGTGGTGGGGATTGCCTTTTTTACCCTCTCCCAGGCAGAAAGAGCAGCCAGCATCCGCCAATTGGATAGCATCCGCTGCCGCTACATTGCCGAGGCAGGTATTGCCTATGCCCAGAAGATTTTGGCTTTAGACAGAGAAGACAATCTTATTGACTCTTTGGAAGATTTATCCTTTAAGCATTTTCAGGGAGATGAAGTAGATTTAGACGGGGATGGCGAGCAGGAAAGCAGATGGTTTAATGTATTGGATTCCGCAGGCAGTATCTTTGGCAGGTTTGGCATCAGGGTTTTAGATGAGGCCGCTAAGGTTAATATCAATAGCTGTAAAGGGGAAACCCTGGAAAGACTATTTTCGCAACTGGGAATAAGTCAGGCAAAAACAGCCCTGGTCCTGGCACAGCGGCCGTTAAACGCCATAGAGCAGGCAGGCTCAATTTTAGGAAAAGAGGAATTGGCTTTGGCCAAGGATTTTATGACTATCTATTCCCGGGACTGGGAAGTAGATTTAGAAAGGCAAAGAAGAGGTTATATTAATTCTTTAAATCCCCAATTAATCTTAGAGATATTTTTAAAGCGCGGTATAGGCGCTGCCTATGAAAAAGCAGCGCTCTTAAAAGACGCCTCTGATACCGATTTGGCGCAGACCCTTTTGGATAAATTTTCGCTGAATAACCTTAAGCCTTCTGATTTATTGTCTGCAGGAGATTGGAGAAGAGTAGGTGACTGTTATCGGGCGCCAGCAGGAGGCAGTGCGGGAGCATTTGCCTGGTCAAATTTGGCAGTGGAAGATGGTGAGTATTTCTGTTTTCTCTATGGGGAGCAGGATTCAGATATAGTAGGCGAAGTAGAAGGCCAGTATATTGCCTCTTCGGAAGGATTGGCCGATAAGGTAAAAGTCCAAGGCGGAGCGCTTACGCTTAATATAACCCCGGCAAAGGAGGCTTCCAGTAGATTTTCCCACATTGAGCTGGTAAGTATGTATCCTAAGAACGGCCTCCAGAGAAAGATAATTGCCGCAACTGAGGCCATAGTAATCAATGAGTTAATGGTTAAGCCAATCAGAGAATTCAGTATTGACCCGATCGAGATTGGGCCTGGCGACACTGTAAAATACACCTTTTCTTCGCCACCGGGAAACTATTACCTGGTAGTTTTAGCGAAAAATCAAGGCGGTTTGGTAGGGGATGTATCTATCCTTGGCAGGAAAGGCGATAATCTCAAAGATGGAGATTACTTTCCTTATACTGTTGAAGTTAAAAGTAATGGTTCGCTTAAATTAAGCATAAAAAATAATTCCCTGGGTAATTCTACCTTTGCCGGCATAAGGCTCCTGCAGCAGCCGGACGGGGAATTTATTGAACTTTTAAACCTCTCCCCTGATGAAATCGACCTCAGTAATTTTTCTTTTGAGGTCTATTCAGATGCGGGCGAAGTTATTGCCGGCTGGCCTGCAGTCCTCAAGGATACCGTGATTAAGCCCTTTCAGCATTTAACCTTTACTGTAGATAACATTGACACTTCGCCTTCGCCGGTTAAACTTAGAGGCAATGGGATTTCTTTTAAGAAAATATGGGGTTTTGAAGGCGCGGCACTTAATTTTGAAACTTCCCTTAATACCATAGATAAAAATTTTGACCTCTTGCCTGATAACGGAGGCAGGGTAGTCTTAAAAGATGCGCAGGGAAACAGGATAGATGCTGTTGAATACCAGGGCGCAGCAGATTCTGTGAGCCTGGAAAGGCCAGACCCTACAGCGAAAATAGATTCAGACGGGGATGGGTTTTTTGATGGCTGGTATAATTGCGAAGACGAGAAAAAAGCCACTCCCAATTTAACTAATGAAAATATGGGAATGTATACTTATGCGGGAGAGGATTTAATTAAGCATTCACCCAGTGAGATAAAACTTTTTAACCGGCCCATTTTGGATCCAAATGAAGTATTGCAGTTATCTTCAGGAGGACTTTGGAAAAAATTTAGTTTTTCAGATTTAACAAGAATGTGCGACTCTTTTTCCTATGAGGCAAAAACTTTAGATTTTATTGGCCATTATCTTGGCGGTGAGTTTAAAGAAAAAGATGAGCTATTTGAATCCATCCACAAAGAAGATTCGGGGATTTGGCAATTTTCTAATATACCCAGAGGAACCTATTGGTTAAAATTGGAAAGTATAAATTCAGAAGGGGCCAGGGTGCGGCTTGCCTACAGAGAAGATATAGAAAAAGAATTCGATAATTTTTCTACCCTTATTTTTTCTCATGGGAGCGCTTATTTCGGAGAGGTGCAATTGAGCCTGGGAGAAGAGGGTATTCTGCAGTTAAAAGCGATAAACGATTTAGAAAGAAAATTAATCTTAAAAAGAGCGGTCCTGGAACCGGTAACCTACAAGCCCGGCCGGATTAATGTAAATACTGCTGACGTTAAAGTCCTGCGTAGTTTATTGGATTCAGGGATGGCAGAAGAAGTATTAGAAAGCAGGCCGCTCGGTAATAAAGACCAGCGTCGATTAGGAATTGGGGAATTACTTCTTCTAGATTCCAATTTCTTTCCTTTGCAAGACTCACTTACTGTAAAATCCGATGTCTATGAACTGCAATGCCGGGGTGAATATTCAATCCAAGCCAAGACCCCTCTATCTGTCAACATCCGCACCATAGTAGAAAGGGGTGAATAGCCCTACATTGTTAAAACATGACTACTTGAAATCACTGCAGTTACATCCCTGATAAAATCTCCTTCCCTACCATTACCAGCTCTCATTTTAACCTCATTATTATCTTGTATCAGTTAATCTTGCATAGTCTTGTCCCAATGTGCAGTTAATCCCACGCTAGTGCTAATATGCTATCCCTATTGAAGGGGGTTTGTCATGCTTTGATGAAAAAAAAGCTTGACAAATAGCCAAAAAGTGTTTTAATGGTTACTAGTTGTCTTTTACTATGTTCAGATACCCCCAAGCATATACAGAGCAGAACAAAAGGTATCAAGATAAAATGAGATTAAACGAGGTAAGATTAAAAAATAGGAGGAGAAGTTATGGGTAAATCACTCTTTGCACCTAAAGAGGTAGCCAATATTTTAGGGATTTCCAAACAGACGCTTCTGCGTTATGAGAAAAAAAGAATCTTTCCTCCCTCGCACAGGAGCCCGATCAATAAACGCAGGGAGTATACTCCCAAGGATATTGCCAAACTCAGAAGAATATTAGGCAGGGTTTAGGAGAAAAAATGATTTTAAGGCAAAGGAATATTATAGGCATTGATATTGACGAAGACGTTATCGCAGCCTGCGAACTGAGCAAAAAGAGCGGCGGCGTATATCTGAATAACTATAAAATTGTTTCCCATTTAAAACAACTTTCTGAGGGTGTTGCCCTTAAGAATCGTTCTGTAGTGATTTCTCTTCCCAGCCAACTTTTATTATTCCGGACTTTTGTCGTTGGTTCCGGGACCTCCCAGGCCAGGGATCAGAAAAAGGCAATCCTTAGTTTCCTGCTGCGGCAAAATCTGCCTTTGGAATTAGATGATTGTTTCTGGAATACATTTAAATTAAACGGTTATTTAAATCTGGTGGCAGCCAAGAAAGAAGTAGTGGAAAAATACCTGGGGCAACTGAAAGAGCAGGGATTTAATGTTGCGGCAGTCCTGCCTTCATTTCTGGCTTTATATAACCTCTTGGTCTACAATTACGGATATAAGGAAAATTTTTCCCTGTTAAATATGCGTTACGCATCTTCTGACCT
>JAHIOW010000009.1 GCA_018895075.1 Candidatus Omnitrophota bacterium
GCAAGCGTCGTTATAAGGATGGCAATCCAATGAAATTTTATGAATAGTCTAATCTTTCGCCAATTCATCTCGTATCTTACTCCTTATAGAACATTAAGATAACATACTTTTATTTCACTGTCAAATAATAAGAGCAGCGCAAAATTTATTGACTATAAATCTAATTATGATAGAATAAATTCAAAAGTTTTTGAGAAAGGATGATGATGAGAAAGATTAATAAAGTTAAGGCGAGAGAGATTCTGGATTCGCGGGGGAATCCCACAGTAGAGGTTGATATAATCTTGGATAATGGAATTTTAGCTCGCGCTTCTGTTCCTTCCGGGGCATCTACCGGAGAAAACGAGGCCTTAGAGTTACGTGATCAAGACTCAAAGAGATATTTAGGTAAAGGGGTATCCATGGCAGTTAACAACGTCAATACCGTAATTGCTGCCAAGATAAAGGGATTACAGCCGGATTTTGCGCAAATTGACAACCTGCTTATCGATTTAGATGCTACCGAGAATAAGTCTAAACTGGGAGCAAATGCCATCCTAGGCGTATCTTTAGCAGTAGCAAAAGCAGCAGCCTCCTCAGAGAATAAGCCTTTGTATCAATTCTTAGGCACTGATAACGCCAGAATTTTACCTATTCCTTTAATGAATATCCTAAATGGAGGGTTACACGCAGACAATAATCTGGATATTCAGGAATTTATGATTATGCCCCAAGGCGCACCCACATTTAGTGAGGCCTTAAGATGGGCTACAGAGGTGTTTCATAGCCTGAAAGCTATTTTAAAATCCAAGGGATTATCTACATCTGTGGGCGATGAAGGGGGGTTTGCGCCGAACCTTGATTCCAATGAACAGGCCCTGGGTTTGATTTTAGAGGCAATCCAGAAAGCAGGATATCAACCCGGCAGAGATTTATATTTAGCCCTGGATTGCGCAGCCAGTTCTTTTTATAAAGATGGCATATATCAGTTCGAAAACAGCAAAAAAACCGGCACGGATTTAATCAGCATATACGAGAACTGGATTAAGAAATACCCTATTCTATCCATTGAGGATGGCCTTTCAGAACATGACTGGCCTGGATGGAAAGAGATGACTAAAGAGTTGGGTGATAAAGTCCAGTTGGTAGGCGATGATATATTCGTGACTAATCCTAAGATTTTCAAAAAAGGCATTGATGAAGGGATAGCTAATGCCATCCTGGTTAAGGTCAATCAGATTGGTTCGCTTTCTCAGACCCTTGAGGTAGTTAATCTGGCCAAGAAGAATAAATATAAGGCGGTTATCTCGCACCGTTCAGGCGAGACTGAAGATACCACTATTGCCCATCTGGCAGTAGCCACAGGCGTAGGCCAGATAAAGACCGGTTCCCTATCGCGCACAGACAGGGTCTGTAAATACAACGAACTTTTAAGGATTGAGGAAGAACTGGGTTCTGGCGCGGTCTATGCCGGGGTTCTCTGGAAGAAATGATACTTAAAAAGGCATTTTGGCTTTTCAGCATTACAGTTTTTTTATTAATTGTATTTTTACCGGGTTATACAAAACTGCAGGAGCTAAGAGAGAGAAACCGTAATCTAGAGGCCAGAATTAAAAGATTTGAAACAGAGAATTACCTTTTACAAGAGGAACTTAAGCGTGCGCAAGATGACCCCGTCTATCAAGAAAAGATAATCAGAGAGAAGATGGGGGTAGTGCGCCGGGGCGAAATCCCGGTAAAGATAGTCCCCTTAGAAACAGAGTAATCTTTTATTGCTTTCTTGTCTTTATTGTGCTATTGTATAAATCGCGGGGTGGAGCAGCCTGGTAGCTCGCAAGGCTCATAACCTTGAGGACAGAGGTTCAAATCCTCTCCCCGCAACCAGATAAAACCCGCCAAGGAAGTAAGAGTTTGGCGGGTTTTTATAACTTATGCCCAGGGAAAGAATCACCAGAAGACAGAAAAATATCTCTAGACTCCTGAGAGAGAGAAAGCAGATACACCAGGACAAATTAAAGACTTTTAAGAAGAAATGAATGCTTTACTCTTATCAATCTCAATATTAATTGCGATAGTTAGTATAATAATCGGATTATTGTTGTTGCTTAATCCGGCGTTGGCTATTAAGATACAAAAGAAGTTTTATGAAAGAATAAATTGGCGTATTGAACCCATCTCTATGCCAAAAGAAATCCGCAATACCAGAATTATGGGCCTGCTTTTGACTCTCACATCTTTATTTACCATCGCTTACATTATTATAAAAGCCATTTAAATGCCTAAAAAAATAGATAATCCTTTGGTTTATATAAGTAGTTATTTTATTTGTTAAAATCTAGTTTTTATGTTATAATTAAGTGCTTTTAAGGAGGGCGTATGATTGAACGTTACAGCCTGCCTCAGATGTCCAGTATCTGGCAGGAGGGTTTTAAGTTTCAGACTATGCTGGATATTGAGCTACTTACCTTAGAAGCCCTTGCCCGAGAAAAGAAAATCCCCCCAGCAGCAGTTACCAGGATAAAGAAAAAAGCCAAGATTAATATCGCTACGATTCAGAAAATAGAGGCAAAGACACAACATGATGTGGTAGCCTTTGTAACCTCTATAGCACAAAATATTGGGCCTGATGCCAGATATTTACACTTAGGGCTTACCTCTTCCGATATTTTAGATACTGCTTTAGGGGTGCAGTTAAAAGCGGCCTCGGATATATTGATTTCTGATTTAGGTAGATTACTTAATATCTTAGCCAAGAAAGCGAAGAAATACAAAGAAATGGCCTGTATCGGCCGCACCCATGGTATCCATGCCGAACCAATAACCTTTGGCCTGAAATTAGCCCTTTGGTACGATGAAACTAAGAGGAATTTAGAGCGGTTATCACAGGCAAAAGAGGCGGTATCGGTAGGCAAGATATCAGGCGCTGTCGGTACCTATGCCAACATTGAGCCAGGAATCGAAGCCTATGTTTGTAAAAAGATAGGGCTTAAACCGGCGAGAATTTCTACACAGATTATCCAGAGGGATATATATGCCCAGTATTTATCTACATTGGCGATTATCGGCGCCAGCCTGGAAAAGTTTGCTTTAGAGATAAGACACCTGCAACGCACAGAGGTGCTGGAGGCAGAAGAGCCATTTGCTAAAGGCCAAAAAGGCTCATCGGCCATGCCGCATAAGAGAAATCCGGTAATCTGCGAAAGGATTTGCGGCTTAAGCCGTATTTTACGCGGTAATGCGCTGGCAAGTCTAGAGAATATCGCTTTATGGCATGAGCGCGACATCAGCCATTCATCTGTGGAGCGGGTGATTATGCCGGATTCTACCCTTGCCTTAGACTATATGCTCAATAAATTTATAGAGGTAATCCAGGGGCTTATTGTTTATCCTGACCATATGCTCGCCAATCTTGTGAAAACAAAAGGCCTGATATTTTCCCAGAGGGTGCTTTTGGAGTTAATGCAGAGGGACCTCAGGCGCACCCGGGCCTATGACCTGGTGCAGAGATGCGCGATGAAGGCCTGGAAGGAAAATATAGATTTTCAAGAAATACTTCTAAAAGATAAAGAGGTATCAAAGTACCTGGCTAGAAAAGATCTGGAGAGGATCTTTGATTTGGATTACTATTTGCGTAATGTCAGTAAGATTTTTAGAAAAGTCGGTTTATAGGCCGGCAGTATCCCGCCTTAAAGCTCTAAATAAACATTGAAATGGGGCATAGGCGCCTCAAGATAAAGAATCATGAAATATCTGCAATGAAGCAGAGATGCAAGGTATCTGCGATGACGCAGAAATCTGTTTAATTTACGGCTCTTAAACGGCAATCTAATTAACAATTTATTTTTAAAGAGGAGTTTAATATGTCCGATAATATTGTGATCACAAAAGAAATAATTGAAAAACAAGGTCTGTTAATGGATGAATATGAGAAGATAAAAAAATGTTTGGGAAGAGAACCTAATTATACCGAGTTAGGGATGTTTTCAGCGATGTGGAGCGAGCATTGCTCCTATAAGAACTCAAAACCAGTGCTTGCGCTTTTTCCCACTAAAGGCAAACAGGTTATCCAGGGCCCGGGAGAGAATGCCGGGGTGGTGGATATCGGGGATGGCTTAGGGGTTGTTTTTAAGATTGAATCGCACAATCACCCTTCAGCGGTCCAGCCCTATGAGGCCTCAGCCACCGGAGGAGGAGGTTGTGTACGCGATATTTTTACTATGGGAGCCAGGCCCATAGGCCTGTTAGATTCGCTGCGATTAGGGAGTTTAAAAAAAGAACGGGTAAAATTTTTATTTAAGAATATTATTAAAGGATTTACCGATTATGCCAATATTGCGGGAATTCCTGTTTTGGGCGGTGAAATATATTTTGATGAATCCTACGAAGGCAATCCTCTGGTTAATGCCATGACAGTAGGGATCGTCAGAACTAAAGCAATGATTAAGGCCAGGGCCAGTGGCGTGAATAATTTAGTGCTGATTGTCGGCGGAGCCACAGGCAGAGATGGCGTGGAAGGCGCAGCCTTTGCCTCTTCAGGCTTAGATGAAGAAGCAGCTAAAAAAAGTTCTGCAGTGGCTATCGGTGATCCGCGTATGGGACGCATCTTAAGAGAGGCGTGTTTAGAGTTGATAGGTAAGGGATTAGTTATTGGGATGCAAGATATGGGCGCTGCAGGCCTGATCTGTTCAACTTCTGAGACGGCATATAAGGCAAATACAGGGATAGAAATAGATATTTCTCTGGTGCCGCGCAAGGAAGAAGGGATGAGCGCTTATGAGGTTATGCTTTCTGAATCCCAAGAGAGAATGCTGGTGATTATAGACAGAGAAAGATTAGAAGAAGTAAAAAGGGTTTTTGCTAAATGGGGCGTGCCGGTGGATGTTATCGGTCGGGTTACGGATGATGGTATGGTCTGCGTTAAAGATTATGGTAAGGTTGTGGCTAGAGTTCCCGCAGCCAGCCTGGTAGAAGCGCCGGTTTATAAAAGAAAAGCAACCAGGCCGAAATATTTGACTAAAGCGAACCAGTTAAATTTAGCCGGTATAAAAGAACCCAAAAATTGTAATCACATCCTTCTGGAGCTATTGGATAATCCCACCATTGCCAGTAAGGCCTGGGTTTTCAAGCACGGCGATCCCAAGGTTGCCAAGGGTGTTCTGTTAGGCCCAGGTTCTGACGCCGGAGTGGTTGCGGTGCCAGGCACAAAAAAGGCGATTGCAGTTACCACTGATTGCAATGCTACTTATTGCTATTTGGATCCTTATAAGGGTGGACAGATAGCAGTGTTAGAGGCGGCCAGAAATTTAGTTTGTTCCGGGGCTAGGCCTTTAGCGATTACCGATGGAATAAATTTTGGTAATCCCAAAAATCCAGAGGTCTTTTGGCAATTCAGGCAAGCGGCCCTGGGGATTTCTGAGGCCTGCCGCGCCTTAAATACTCCTGTGGTCAGCGGCAATGTCAGTTTTAACAATGAGAACCCCAAAGGCTCAGTTGATCCTACGCCGGTTGTGGGCATGGTGGGTTTGATAAAAGATAAATCCAAGATAGTCAGGCAGTATTTTAAAAATGCCGGAGATATGATTTTATTGCTCGGCAAGAATAAAGAAGAGTTAGGGGGTAGCGAATATCTGAAAACTATCCATGGTTTAAAGAAAGGCCGCGCCCCGGGGGTTGATTTGCAGTTAGAAAAGAGCGTGCAGAAGACTACATTCCAGGCAATAGAGAGAGGATTAGTCCAATCTGCGCACGACTGTTCTGAAGGAGGATTGGCTGTTAGCTTAGCAGAGAGCTGTATCAGTAACCCAGTTAAAAAATTAGGCGCGGTAATTAATTTAACCTCTCGGAACATCAGGACAGATGCGCTTTTGTTTGGCGAAACCCAATCGCGTATCGTCGTAAGCGTCAAGGCAAAGAACCTCAAAAAAGTATTGCAGATAGCCAAGAAGAATAAAACGCCTGTTTCTATAATTGGCGAGGTCACAGGTAATAAGCTTATCATTAACAGCTTGATTAATATATCGGTCAATGATTTATATAAAGCCTGGTGCAACGTAATAGAGAATTACCTCAAAGATTAGGAGAAAAGATAGGAAAGGGGTTGGGATAATAATGAAAAAGAAAAATTATAAGAGCGGCTTTGCCTCAGAAGATACGTGGCGGATCTTTCGTATTATGTCTGAGTTTGTAGATGGATTTGAGGTTCTTTCGCAAGCAGGCAAGGCAGTTTCCGTATTTGGTTCCAGTCGTACCAAACCCGGTAGTAAGTATTATAGGTTAGCGCAAGAGATAGCCTTTCTTTTGGCAAAAAAAGGCTTTGCCATCATTACCGGTAGCGGCCCGGGAATAATGGAGGCAGCTAATCTGGGGGCAAGGAAAGCCAAAGGTAAATCCATAGGTTTAAATATTCAGATACCCAGCGAACAGCAATCCAACAAGTACGTGGATTTAGCTTTAGACTTCCGTTATTTCTTTGTGAGAAAGGTCATGTTTGTAAAATACGCCAAGGCATTTGTGATTATGCCCGGCGGATATGGCACATTAGATGAATTTAGCGAAGCGATAAACCTTATCCAAACGCAAAGGATTCCCAGGTTTCCCGTAATTTTGTTTGGCCGGGATTATTGGCAGGGGATGCTGGAGTGGTTTAAAGATGCAGTGTTAAGCAACGGCAATATAAGCCCCGAAGATTTAAATATCTTTACGGTCACAGATGACCCTAAAGAGGTTGTAAACATTATAGAAAAATTTTACAATATTCGGGGACGCTCCCCAAGGTGCCACCCTTAGCAAATATAATCCCTTTGATTACTTAGGGTTACAATAGGAGGTAGTTATGAGCGGAATTTTTGGATCAGTCTCCAGAGATGATTGTAGCCATGACCTATTTTACGGCACAGATTATCATTCCCACCTGGGAACGCAATTTGCGGGTTTGGCGCTTTGGCAGGATGAGGGCTTGGTGCGTAAGATACACGATATCAGGGGAAGCCAATTTAAGGCAAAATTCTATGAAGATTACCAAAAGATGAAAGGCAACAAGGGGATCGGAGTAATCAGCGCTATAGAAGAGCAGCCGATATGCGTCAATTCCAAATTTGGCCCATTTGCGATTGTAACCAATGGGTTTATTGATAATGCCCAGGACCTGGCTAAACAGTTATACAAAAGGGGGCAATCTTTCAGTGAAGTAACTGATAGCCGATTAAATTTGACCGAGCTGGTGGCAAAAATAATTATCCAGGGAGAAGATATCATTGATGGCATTGAAAAGATGTTTTCCAAAATCGATGGTTCTTGTTCTCTTCTTTTATTGAATAAAGATGGAATTTATGCTGCCAGAGACCGGTATGGCTACACCCCGTTAATTGTCGGTCAGCGAGACAAAGATTGGGCAGTGACTACGGAGACATTTGCTTTTAGTAATTTGGGATTTAAGATTAAGAAATATCTTCAGCCAGGTGAGATAATTTTTATTGATGAAGAAGGGATAAAAACCAAGCGTCGAGGTTCAGATACTAATCAGATTTGCGCCTTCTTGTGGATTTATACCGGGTTTCCTGCTTCTTCATATGAGGGGATAACCGTAGAATTGGTCCGGGAGCGTTGCGGCAGGTTCTTGGCTAAGGCAGATAATATCAAGAAGGATATTGTTGCAGGTATTCCGGATTCAGGAACTACGCACGCCATTGGTTATGCTATAGAATCAAAGGTGCCTTTTCGCAGGCCGTTGGTGAAATATACGCCAGGTTTTGACCGCAGTTATACTCCGCCTTCACAGGAGACGCGCGACCTGATTGCCAAGATGAAACTGATACCTATTCAGGAGATAATTAAAGGCAAGCGCATCGTGATTTGCGATGATTCTATAGTCAGAGGGACACAACTAAAGAGTTTTACCATCCAAAAGCTTAAAGAATGCGGGGTCAAGGAGGTGCATTTAAGGATTGCCTGTCCGCCTTTGATGTTCCCCTGTAAATTTAATTATTCTACCCGCTCTATAGATGAATTGGCTGCCCGGCGGGCAATACGGGTAATTGCGGGCAAAGATGTAAAGGACCTGCGCCCCTACTTAGATGAGCGCTCACCAAAGTATAAGAAGATGGTGGAATGGATAACCAAAGACCTGGGAGCCACAACCTTAAAATATCAAAAATTAAATGACATGGTCTCTGCCATTGGTTTACCCAAAGAAAAACTTTGCCTGTATTGCTGGACAGGGAGAGGACCTCGATGAGAAAATTGACTTATAAAAAATCAGGCGTGGATATCCAAAAGGCCGGTATCTTTAAGAGTAAGATAAGGACTGTGGTCAGAAAATCTTTTTCTAAAGGCGTATTAAAAGATATCGGCGGTTTTGGCAGCTTTTTCAGGTTCCCCAAGGAGAAATACAGGGATCCTATATTAGTTTCATCCTCTGACGGCGTAGGTACAAAATTAAAGATCGCTGTCTTAGCTAATAAACACGATACGGTGGGGATTGACGCCGTGGCTATGAACGTCAATGATATCCTCTGTGTGGGCGCTAAGATGCTTTTCTTTCTGGATTACATTGCCTTCAGTAAATTAGAGGAAGATGTGCTTATAGACGTAGTTAAGGGTATAAACAACGGCTGCATAGAGGCGGATTGCTCTTTAATCGGCGGAGAGACTGCCCAGATGCCGGGGATGTATAAAGACGGCGATTATGACGTAGCTGGTTTTTGCGTGGGCGTAGCAGAGAGAAAAAATATTATTGATGGCTCAAAAATAGAGGCTGGCGATATGGTTATTGGCCTGGAATCCAATGGCGTACACTCAAATGGTTATTCGTTGGTAAGAAAGGTCTTTTCTGGGAACGAATTAAGGCGCATGAGCAATGAATTGCTTAAACCAACGCGTATTTATGTAAAGCCCATACTTTCTTTACTAAACGCTTCCGCCAGAGGCGGATCCGCCTTAGGCGGAAAACGCTATACGCTAAACGCTATAAAAGGAATTGCCCATATTACCGGCGGCGCATTTTACGATAAGATCGCCCGTATTTTACCTAAAGATGTAAATGTCAGGATAGATAAAAGCGCTTGGCAGGTACCCAAGATATTCCGTTTAATTCAGAATAAGGGAGGCATTGAGGATAAAGAGATGTATCATACCTTTAATATGGGCGTAGGTATGGTTCTTATAGTAGAACCCAATTCTGTAAAGGCGGTAATATCAAAGCTGGCGGGATTTAAACTCAGGTCTTGGGTTATCGGTAGAGTGGTTAAGGGCAGGAAAGAAGTAGAAATAATATGAGGATATTAGTTATTGGTTCAGGCGGAAGGGAACATGCGCTTGTCTGGAAGATTGCCCAGTCAAAATTGGTGGATAAGATTTTCTGTGCTCCGGGAAACGGAGGCATTTCAAAACAGGCAGAGTGCGTTGATATCAAGGCAGACGACATAAAAGGCCTCTTGGATTTCGCCAAAAAAGAAAAAATAGGCCTGACAGTGGTAGGGCCTGAAGTAACCTTAGCCGCAGGTTTAGTGGATGAGTTTATGAATTATAGATTAAAGGTATTCGGGCCCGATAAAAAAGGAGCCCGGTTAGAAGCCAGCAAGGTCTTTGCCAAGGAATTGATGGCTAAATATAATATCCCTACCGCAAGTTTTAAGATTTTTGATGTAGCTTCCCAGGCAAAGGCGCATATCGATAAAACAGGCGCTCCTTGCGTGGTCAAGGCAGATGGTTTAGCGCAAGGTAAAGGCGTAATAGTGGCCAAGACAACAGCCGAAGCAAAACAGGCAGTTGAATCCATAATGGAGGATAAAATTTTTGGAGATTCAGGCAACAGAGTTATTATTGAGGATTGTTTAGAGGGCCAGGAGGCATCTATTATTGTGATTACAGATTCTCAAGAAGTTATTCCTTTAGCTTCTAGCCAAGACCACAAGAGAGTATTTGATGGAGATAAAGGCAATAACACAGGCGGTATGGGCGCTTATTCCCCTGCGCCGGTGGTCACTAAAGAACTGTTTGACCAGATAAAGCATAAGATTATCTATCGGGCAATAGGTGGACTAGTAAAAGAAGGTATAGATTATAAAGGGGTTTTATACGCCGGGATTATGATTACCAAGGACGGGCCCCAACTCTTAGAATTTAATGTGCGCTTTGGCGACCCGGAGACCCAGGCAATCCTGCCCAGGCTTAAGTCAGATTTAGTAGAAGTTATGCTGGCGGTTACTGAGTCAGGGCTTGCGAGGTTGCGTTCTTTAAGCTGGGATAGCCGCGCCTGTATCTGTGCAGTTTGCGCTTCAGGAGGTTACCCTGGAGATTATGAAAAAGGCAAGGAGATTTTCGGGCTAGAGGAAGCAGAAGAGATGGAAGATGTGGTGGTATTTCATGCCGGAACAAAAAGATTGTCAGATAAATATGTGACTAATGGGGGAAGGGTTTTAGGAGTGACTGGTTTAGGCAATAGTATAAAAGAGGCGGTTAATAAGACATATCAGGCAGTAGGGAAGATTCATTTTGAGGGGATGCATTATAGGAAAGACATCGGAAATAAAGCATTAATCAGTTCAGGGACACCCTTTCAGCCAAAGCTAAGGGTGTCCCCCAAATAGACAAGCAGGGGACACCCTCCCGATTAGCAGAAAGGGTGTCCCTAGTAGACGGGGAGGATTTATGGGTAAAGCGATAAGCATAATTATGGGAAGCCAATCGGATTTAGAGACAGTCAAGGAGGCAATAAACCTACTTAAAGAATTCAAGATAGACTTTGAAGCCAAGGTTTTATCCGCGCACAGGACGCCAAAGGAGTTAGCAGGGTATGTAGAAAATGCCTCAAAAAGAGGCATAAAGATTTTTATTGCCGCAGCAGGCGGAGCAGCGGCCTTGGCAGGGGTTATTGCCAGCCACACCGCATTACCGGTTATCGGTATTCCTATCCAGACCAAGAGCTTAAAAGGTATGGATTCATTGTTATCTACAGTCCAGATGCCTGCTGGTGTGCCGGTGGCATCTATGGCTATAGGAAAGCCAGGGGCTAAGAATGCCGCCATATTCGCTTTAGAGATTTTAGGTATCACCGATAGCAAGCTGCAATCCAAACTCCTCTCTTATAAAAAAGAAATGAGAAGAAAGATTAAAAAGATAAAGATAAAATAAATGAAAACAGAGGTTATTCGGGTTGACCCTAAAGAGCCGCAAATCGAAAAGGTAAAGCGCGCCGCCAGGGTTATAAGAGAAGGAGGATTGGTAGTAATTCCTACTGAAACAGTCTATGGGATTGCGGCGAATATGTTGGATAGAAAGGCAATCCAGCGTCTTTATACAGTAAAGCAAAGGCCTCAGGATAAACCTTTTTCTCTGCACATTGCCTCAAAGGAAGATGTAGAGAAATACGCATGGGATATATTACCTTTTGCCTGGCGTTTAATGGAAAAATTCTGGCCAGGGCCAATGACCTTGTTATTAAAATCCAGGGAGAATAATAAAGTGGGTGTGCGCATGCCCGATCATAAAGTTGCGTTGGCTATCATCAAGGATGTAGATCTTCCTCTGGCCTGTCCTTCAGCAAACCTCTCTGGGAATCCCGCGCCTTCTACCTGCCAGGAGGTTTTAAAAGATTTAGATGGCCTTATAGATTTAGTGGTGGATTCAGGTAAGACTACGCTGGGGCAAGATTCCACGGTAATAGACGCTACTAGAATACCGGTTCAGATTCTGCGACAGGGTTCACTCAGCAAAGATGAAGTAGAGAAGATAGTCAATAAAAGGGTTATTCTTTTTGTCTGCGCCGGAAATTCCTGCCGCTCGGTTATGGCCAAGGCAATCCTGGAAAAAAAATTAAAAGAAAGGAAGCGAGACGATATAGAGGTTTTATCCGCGGGCATAATGATGCTGGATGGATTAGGGGCATCGGAGCAGACAGAGAAGATTTTAGAGAGAGAAGGCATAGATGTCTCTATGCATCATTCGCAAGGAGTCAGCCAAAAGATGATTAAGGAGGCTGATATTATATTGGTTATGGAGAGGTCCCAAGAAGCCAGGATTCTAGAAATATCCCCGGAAGTAAAAAATAGGCTGTTTTTATTAAAAGAATTTGCTAAAATAAGAGATAATGATTTGGATATTGCTGACCCCATTGGAAAATCTGCGGAATTCTATGAGCAGGTCTTTGGGATAATAAAAGAAGCTGTAGAGAAAGTAGCCCAGATAATATGATAACCATACTTATAGCTTGCGACCATAGGGGATTTGCCTTAAAAGAGAAATTAAAATCTTACCTACAAAAGAAATTGCTCTTTAAGGCAAAAGACCTGGGTACGCATTCAAAAGAATCCTGTGATTATCCCCTGCTGGCTTATGACCTGGCAAGGGAGATTTCAAAAGGAAGGTATAAACGGGGTATTATCATCTGTAGCAGCGGCATCGGTAATTCCATTGTTGCTAATAGGCTCCCCGGTGTGCGCGCAGCCTTGTGTTATAATCCCAAGGCGGCCAGGCTTTCTCGTCAGCATAACAATAGCAATGTATTAGTTCTGGGCTCTGCCTTTGTAAATGAGACACAGGCCAAGAGGATTTTATATGTCTGGTTAAACACGCAATTTCAAGGCGGTAGGCACCTCAGGCGCCTGAAGCAAATAAGAAAAATAGAAAAAGAAATAGGGAGGAATAAATCTTGAAAGGCCTTAAAGATATCGATCCAGAAATTTACGCGGTTATAAAAAACGAGATTAAAAGGCAAGAGGAGAATTTAGAATTGATTGCTTCAGAGAATTTTACCTCTCTGGCGGTCCTCCAGGCGCAGGGCTCTGTGCTTACGAATAAATATGCGGAAGGCTATCCTCATGCCCGTTGGTATGGCGGTTGCGGCAATGTGGATGAGGCAGAGGCTCTGGCTATTGCACGGGCAAAGAAATTATTTGGGGCTGAGCATGTAAATGTCCAGGCGCACTCAGGCACACAGGCAAATATGGCAGTTTACTTTACCGCCTTAAAATTCGGGGATACTATCCTGGCTATGGATTTGGCCTGCGGCGGTCACCTTAGCCATGGCCACCCGCATAATTTTTCCGGTATGTTTTATAAGGTAGTTACCTATGGTTTAGACAGAAAGACAGAAGTTTTAGATTACGACCAGATTCTGGATTTAGCCAAAAAACATAAACCCAAGATGATTGTAGCCGGCGCTTCGGCATATCCCAGAAAAATCGATTTTAAACAATTTCGCAAGATCGCTGATAAAATAGGCGCCTATCTGTTCGTAGATATGGCGCATATTGCCGGCCTGGTGGCAGCAGGTGTTCATCCTTCGCCTGTTCCATATGCAGAATTTGTTGCCTCAACTACCCATAAGACCCTGCGCGGTCCGCGGGCAGGTTTTGTGATTTGCAAAAAAGAATTTGCCAAAAAAATCGACGCCCAGATTTTCCCCGGCATACAAGGCGGCCCTTTAATGCATGTTATCGCCGCCAAGGCAGTGGCCTTTCGCCAGGCGATGAGCCCGGGTTTTAAGATTTATCAAAGGCAGGTAGTTAAGAATGCCAAAGAATTAGCCAGGGATTTGGCTAAGTATGATTTTCGCATTGTTTCCGGCGGCACAGATACGCATTTGATGCTTATAGACTTGACTGAGAAACGTATTACTGGTTCTGATGCCTCAGGCGTTCTAGAGCAGGCAGGGATTACCGTGAATAAAAACCTTATACCCTTTGATAAGAAAAGCGCTAATATAACCAGCGGCATACGCCTGGGAACCGCGGCAGTAACCAGCCGGGGGATGAAAGAATCCCATATGCATAAGATTGCCCATTTTATCAATGAGGCCATAGAGGCAAGCGATGAACCTTTAAAATTAAAGAAGATAAAGCAAGAAGTTTTAGGCCTGACTAAAAGATTTCCGCTGTATCCAGAGTTATTAAAAGATAAATGAAAAAGAAAAAATATAACCGTCCCAGTTGGGATGAATATTTTTTAGAGGTCGCTTGCCTCGTTTCCAAGAGGGCTACGTGCCTCAGGCGGCGGGTAGGGGCAGTCCTGGTAAAGGACAAGAAAATTCTTGCTACTGGCTATAATGGCGCGCCTTCGGGCCTTAAGCATTGTATTGATATTGGTTGTTTAAGGGAGAAATTAAAGATTCCCTCAGGCCAGCGCCATGAACTCTGTTACGGGTTACATGCAGAGCAGAACGTTATTTTACAGGCAGCATTATACGGAACAAGCACTAAAGACAGTATTCTTTATATTACTAATCAACCATGCATAATCTGTGCCAAGATGTTGATTAATGCCGGTATTAAAGAGATTGTTACTTCTGCCGGCTATCCGGATAGATTAGCCAAGCAATTCCTTAAGGCGGCAGGAATAAAAATAAAAAAAGCCAAGTAACTAGTTACTAATAATGAAGTGTCCGCATTGCGGCTATAAAGAAGATAAGGTTGTAGATTCACGCGCCACGCAGGAAGAATCCGCGATCAGGCGCAGGCGCGAATGCCTAGAGTGTGGGAAGCGGTTTACTACTTATGAGTATATCGAAGAGGTTTCTTTAATGGTGATAAAAAAAGACGGCAGGCGCCAGCCCTTTGACCGCAAGAAAGTATTAACCGGGATTATAAAGGCATGCGAAAAGAGGCCGATTAGCATAGAGAAGATGGAGGAGATTGTTATTCAAACCGAACGCGCTATTCAGAAGAAATCTGACCGGGAGGTTTCTTCATCCGGGGTCGGAGAACTGGTTATGGAAAAGCTAAAGGCATTGGATGACGTTGCCTATGTAAGATTTGCCTCTGTCTATCGGCAATTTAAAGATGTTGGCCAGTTTATGGAAGAGCTAAAAGGCATATTAGGCAGAGAGAGGCATCAGCATAGACAATAAGGAGGATAGCCGGCGATGATAGAGATGGAATTAAATAAGATTGTCATTGATGAAAAAAGGCATGATCAGCTCATTGTTTTAAAAGAGAAAAATGGCAGCCGGATTTTGCCGATTGTCATCGGCCTAAATGAGGCCTCAGCCATAAAGTTAAAGATCAGCGGTTTTAAGCCGCCGCGGCCCCTGACCCATGATTTATTACATTCTACAATTGATAATCTGGAAGCCAGCATTGATAAAATTATTATCGATAAACTAGAAGAGAATACCTTTCATGCCAAGTTGGTGATGAAGACAAAGTCGGGTGAGACTAAGGTCATCGATGCCCGGCCGTCTGATAGTATTGCCCTGGCAGTAAGAGTACATGCGCCGATATTTGTGGAAGATGCAGTAATGAATAAAACAGAGGTATTTAACCAGGATACTCCCACATAGACCTGTCCCTAGATGAATCTTTCTTCCCCCAGGCTAAAAGAATATAATTTAATTAAAACTGTCCTTGAATCTGCTAAAAAGAAAAAGAAAAAACTATATCTGGTGGGTGGTATCCTGCGGGATATGCTTTTGAATAGAGATAAAAAAAATCTGGATTTTGATTTTTGTTTAAGAAAAGGCGCAATCGGTTTTGGGCGCAAACTTGCTGAAGAGGTTAGAGCGGGTTTTGTAGTTCTAGATAAGGAACACGGCGCCTGCCGGCTGGTAAAGAAGATGGATACAGGGATTTGTACGTTAGATTTTTCGGATTTTCGCGAAAAGACCATCGAGGGGGACCTGCGGCATCGTGATTTTACCATAAATGCCCTGGCCTTAGAATTAGAGAAAAACTGGAGGTGGGATAATAAAAACCTGACTAACCTGGTTATTGACCCTTATGGGGGCAGAGAAGACCTAAGGGCAAAGAGGATAAGGTTCGTGAATAAAAAAGGATTTGACGAAGACCCTTTAAGGATATTACGCGCCTTTAGTTTATCTGCCATATTAGGTTTTAAGATAGATAAAGAAACCTTGAAGTTGATAAAATTAAAGGCGAATAAATTACCCCATGTTTCCTTTGAGCGGATTCGCGATGAATTATTTAAGATTTTAGATGGGCCAAATTCCTTTGATTATTTCATCCAGCTGGATAAATTAAAAATCTTGCCAATAATTATCCCTGAAATCGAGGAGATGCGCGGAGTAAAACAAGGCCCTTACCATCATCTGGATGTTTTAAGGCACAGCCTGGAGACGATTAGGCAATTTGAATATTTGATTGAGGAACTTAAAAATAATAGCCAGGTCCAGGATTATCTGGATGAGATTATCTCCGGACAGAGAAAGCGTAGCGCCCTGATTAAATTAGGCGCGCTCCTTCACGATATAGGAAAACCCTCTACCTTGCGCCGTGAAGGCGGCAAGACCAAATTCCATGGCCATGAAAGAAAGGGCCTGGATATTACCAGAGGGATTGCCAGGCGCCTGAGGCTTTCTAACGACGAACTAACATCTTTAGAAAAGATGGTCTTCTGGCATTTAAGGCCTGGATATCTGGCGGATAACGAAGAGATTACTGCCCGCGCCAGATTTAGATATTTTCGCGATGCTGCCGAGGAGGCAGTAAGCATACTTTTGATTTCTATTTCCGACCAGCGTTCAACAAGAGGGCGCTTAACATCTAAAACCTCCAGAATATATCATGAAAAGGTGGCCTTGAACTTGATCAAAGAATATTTCAGGAGAAAGCAAGAAAAGAGGCTGCCGCGTCTTGTAACCGGCCATGACCTGCTCAATAAATTTAAGTTGGAACCTTCGCCCCTGATTGGCAAGATTCTATCCGAAATAGAAGAATTACAGGCAATAGGCAAAATAAAAAGCAAGAAAGAGGCGCTGGTAGAGGCCAAAAGGATGATTAAAAAGCGATAGCGCATGTCTAGACGATATTCGGCGAAAGATAGACGAAGATTTCAGAGATTAGAATTAGATATTACGGTTTATTATCAGGTAAGCGAACCTTTAAATATAAGGGTTATGGTGGGTGATAAAGAGGTTGAGGCCACCATGCTGGATATAAGCGCAGGGGGCATGGGCCTGCTGACAGATTTTGATATTCCCGCGCGCTCGATACTCTTGATAAAATTTACCCTGGCTAAAATGGATAAACAGGGCCAAGTTAACTTCTATGGGCCAGTGAATATTCGCGGAGAGGTAAGGTATAATGTTTTAGAAGACAAAAATCGGTACCGTTTAGGGATACGTTTCGTAAAGATAGATAGGCTAGAACAGACTAAAATAACAGATTTTGTGAAGATGACGCTAAATCCATAAGGAAGCCATGCTTAATCGAGAGGATATTTTAAGTCTCATAAAAGGGAAAAATCTGCTTGAAGGTTATATCGATTTAGATGTTCAACTTACTCCTAATGGTTTTGATTTAACTGTGGCTTCTATATTTGAGTTTGATAAACCGGGGGCCCTGGATTTCTCTAACAAAGAAAGGGAACTTCCCGGAGGGAGAGAGATTATACCCAGGAAGAAAAACCCTGAGGATAAATTCGGCTGGTGGAATTTGAAGACAGGGGCTTATAAGATAAGAACTAATGAGATTATTAATTTACCTAATGATTTGGTGGCACTTGCTTTTTCTAGAACTTCTCTGTTAAGAATGGGAGCGTTTACTCAACACGGGGTCTGGGACGCAGGATTTAAAGGCAGGAGTGAATTTATCTTACTCGTGGATAATCCCGGAGGAATAAAGATTAAGCAGAATGCCAGGATAGTCCAGTTAATTTTTATCAAGATAAATCATACAGAGCAGGGTTATCAGGGGATCTATCAAAATCAAAGATAGGGGGCGGTTATGCAGATAAAAGTTGAAAAACTAAACCAAGAGGAATTAGACAAGAGAGGCATCTTTTCCTGGCCGATATGGGAAAAAGAAGTCTCTCGTTTTGACTGGAGTTATGATACCACAGAAGAGTGCCTGCTTTTAGAGGGCAAGGTTACAGTAGAGACCAAGGATGGGGAAAAAGTAAATTTTGGCAAGGGAGATTTTGTTACCTTTCCTAAAGGTTTATCTTGTATCTGGGATATAGAAGAGCCGGTAAGAAAACACTATAATTTTAAATGAAAACTTATACCCAATATCTCTGGTTTAACACCAAAAAGCCTCAGGAGTTTATCAATATAACCGAACAGGTCAACCAGGCCCTACAGATAAGCGGGGTCAGGGAGGGCCTGTGCCTGGTTAATGCTATGCATATTACCTCCAGTGTATTTATCAACGATGATGAAGAGGGGTTGCATCAGGATTTTAGTTGTTGGCTCGAAGGATTAGCGCCCTATAACAAGAATAAATATCAGCATAATCTAACTGGTGAAGACAACGCTGATGCTCATTTAAAGAGGACAATTATGGGCAGGGAGGTAGTGGTAGCGATTACCAAAGGAAAATTAGATTTTGGGCCCTGGGAGCAGATATTTTACGGTGAATTCGACGGCCAGCGCAGAAAGAGAGTGTTGATTAAAATTATCGGAGAATAATCTTACAGAGTGAATAATGAAAATAAAAAATACTGAGATTAAGATAATTCAGGGCGATATCACTGAATTAAAAGTTGAGGCGATTGTAAACGCCGCTAATAATAAGTTAGTTATGGGTGGAGGGGTGGCAGGCGTAATCAAGAGAAAAGGCGGTAAGGTCATTGAAGACGAGGCAGTTAAAAAGGGGCCGATTAAGATTGGTGAGGCCATTTTTACATCGGCAGGAAATTTATCCTCTAAATATGTGATTCATGCTGCTACCATGGGTATGCCTGCCTGCCGCCCGCCTGCCGGCGAGGCAGGGCAGGCAGGGACTTTCAAGACTGATGAAGTAAAAATCAGGGAGTCTTGTAAGAATGCCTTGCAGATTGCAGAAGAATTAAAGATAGAGTCAGTTGCTTTTCCTGCTTTGGGTTGCGGAGTAGGCGGATTTCCTCATTTGGCAGCGGCCAAGATTATGGCCCAGGAGGCCTTGAAGCATTTAAGGGAAAGCGAATCCAGTCTTAAAGAAATAATCTTCTGTCTTTATGATCAAGATGCATATGATATCTTTAATAAAGGGGTAATAGGCTATCTTGAATATATTGCCCAGAAACTGCAAAACGGGCCCTTTACCACTGTAGATGCCATCATTGAAATAGATGATGGCATAGTATTAATTCAAAGAAGCAATCCGCCTTTTGGCTGGGCACTTCCGGGTGGTTTCCTAGATTACGGAGAGAGTTTAGAAGAGGCGGTTACAAGAGAAGCAAAAGAAGAGACAGGCCTGGATTTGGTTGATTTAAAGCAGTTTCACACCTATTCGCAACCTCAACGCGACCCGCGCTTTCATACTATTGGTACAGTATTTATAGCTAAAGCAAAAGGTGAACCCAAGGCAGGTGATGATGCCGTAGATTCAAAAGTAGTAAAATTCAACGAAATCCCCAAATTAGATCTTGCCTTTGACCATAAAAAGATTCTTCAGGATTATATGAAGCATAAGAAAGGCCAGAACCCATTTTAGATTTCCCGGAGTTGTTTTTCCGCATCCACAATATCGCGATTTATAACCCGCATAGTTTCTCTGATTTTTTCTCTTAAGGCCTGCGATGAGACCTTTGCTTCATTTATTTCCCTCAAGATTTGAATAGCCATCCTGAAATAGCGTATCACTTCGCCTTCATCAGTGTCCGTATACTGTAAAATCTTGTCAAATCTGGTGCCCCGTAGCCACGCCTCCATAGTACTAGAGAGATGAAAATACGGTTGTTTGCTCAAAGGATAAATCCTATATTTTCGCTCCTTATCTTTTAATTCTGCGTGTATCTCTTCAGCAGCCCTTTTTATCTTGCGAGTCGTTTTAGAAAGGCCGGGCATATGCTGATTTTTTCTCGGTTCAAAGACGACTGCCGAAGTGATAATTCCTAAGCCAAATTCATCCAACTGCTCTAAGATATTTTGGTCATAGAGCTCAGATAAAATTAACTCATAGCCATAGACAGTCTTGGCAAATTGTCCCTTTTGGGTCAAAGAATCATTTTTTATATAACTTAATTCTTTGAGGAGTTTTAATTTTGCCTCAATTAGCCTTAAGGCCTCTGTTTGTTCGTGTTTTCGGGATTGAAAATAATGCAGGGATAAAGGATAGATCTTATAGAGGTTTTCTTTATATTTCTCATAGAGGTTAAGGATAGTAGCATAAGAGGTATTCAACTGGCTCCTTACTTCTTCGGGCCTGCCATAGATAATACGTTTTACCTCTTGAAAATTTATTCTCTTAGGGTTTATGCGGGAGTAAACAAAACCTTCTTTATCTATTCCGCGTCTTCCTGCTCTGCCGGCCATTTGATAGAAGTCCCTGGTCTTTAAGGTTCTTACATAACGGCCATAGAATTTTCTTAAGTCATCAAATATGACTGAACGGCTGGGCATATTTATCCCTAAGGCAAAGGTCTCAGTGGTAAAGATGACCTTTAGGAGCCTTGAGGTAAATAATCTTTCTATGACTTCTTTTAGCGTGGGCAACATCCCGGCGTGATGATAGGCAATACCTTTTTGGATAAGCGGATATAATTCTTGAGCAGATCTTTCAGCCTTAAGGTCAAAACGCTCGCAGAGGTTATTATAAAGATTTATAATTTGATTTTTTTCTTTCGGGGTAAGGAAATCCTGGCCGTACAATTCCTGCGCTAGGTTTTCTGCGCGCCTTCTGCCAAAGACAAAATATATGCAGGGTAGGCCATTTTTTTGGCGGATGTAGCTTATCAGTGTGTTTAATTTATTAGGGCAACCCCTGGCCAGCCTTTTTAATTTGGCTAGATTATCCACAACTTCATTCTGGCACTGGAAAAAGAAATGCAGGGGAACCGGCCTTTTTTCTTCTACAACTACTTTGACGGTTTTCTGGCGTATGGATTGAATCCATTCTGCGAACTTATCTATATTAGGTATAGTAGCTGATAGCGCCAGTATCTTTATATGTTCAGGCATAAATATCAAGGATTCCTCCCAGACCGTGCCGCGTTCAGGGTTATCTATATAATGGATTTCATCAAAGATAACCCAGGAGTATTTTGTTAAACTCTGCGCTTCATCCAGAATTTTGTTACGAAATATCTCAGTAGTCATAATCAAAACCGGGGCATCTGCATTTAAGGAGACATCCCCGGTCAATATCCCGATGTTATCCTGGAATTGGCCTTGGAAATCGCGGAATTTCTGGTTAGAAAGGGCTTTTATGGGAGCGGTATAAATTACGCCGATTTTATTCCGGATAGAATTTGAAATGATGTGTTCGGCAATCACAGTCTTGCCCGCGCCTGTGGGGGCCGAGACAATTACCGAGTGGCCCTGATTTATATAGTCAATAGCCTGCTGCTGGAAACGGTCATAAATCATGCTATCATTATAATCTAAATTTGTTGATTTATCTAATAAAAAGAGTAAAATAAATAAAGAATGAATGCGCGCCAAGATAAGCTCTTTGTAAACTAACTGAATGAAAAGTGTCAGTAACGGTAAAGGTCTATAAGCCGTTTAGTCTGGAGTGGCAGGATAGATGTAAATCTAACCCTGTAAGCCGCTCGACAAAGCCGATTAAGTTGGCAAGACGAACAAGCAGACCGTAATGCGAATGAACTCAGATGTAGCCTCGTAAATTATATTAGAAGGGGCGACCCCGTATTCATTGGGGGAAGCCGGCAATTAAGCTGGATTAGTAGACATACGAAAGCTTAATCCTTCTCGGGGTATCAGGGGCGGTATGTTTGGAGAGTTTACGAAGGGAACTTGGGAGAGCCTACTGTAAGCGGTATCAAATCCTATAAGGTAAAACCGAAAGGGATGAGACTACAGAGGCAGTCGGATGAGCCCATAGTAGCGATGATGATAGAGACATTAAAACTCTATCTATGCGAAGGGGCTCTACTTTAACAGAGTTTCCTTTAGAGGGAGGGCTAAAGTAGATTGGAAGAACTGAAAAGCAACCTAACAACTACAGATACGGTTCAGGAACTTCAGAGGAAACTATTGCAAAAGGCAAAGTCTAACGCAGATTTTCGCTTCTATGCGTTGTATGACAAGATTTACCGAATTGATGTTCTGAATAAAGCTTGGGAAAAGGTTAAGAGTAACAAGGGCGCAAGTGGAATAGACGGGCAGGACTTTGAGGATATTGAACAGCAAGGTATAGAACAATTCCTCAAAGGTCTCCAGCAGGAACTAAAGGCAAAGACTTACCGCCCGCAACCTGCAAGAAGAGTCTATATCCCGAAGCCAGACGGAACTAAAAGACCGCTCTCAATACCGACAATAAAAGATAGAGTAGCGCAGACAGCGCTAAAGCTTATTATTGAGCCTATCTTTGAAGCGGGCTTTGAAGACTGTTCGTATGGCTTTAGACCCAATAAGTCAAGTCAACAAGCAGCCCTTGAGGTGCGTAAACTGCTTAATTTTGGCTATACAGAAGTAATTGAAACAGACATTGAGGATTGCTTCGGTTCTATTCCTCATCGGGAACTTCTGGATATGGTAGCCAAGAGAGTAGTAGACGGCAACATCCTCTGGTTGATAAAACTTTTTCTTAAAGCAGGCGTAATGGAAGGCAGTAATACAAGGACAGATAATAAAGGCACACCGCAAGGCGGAGTAATCTCGCCCCTCTTAGCCAATATCTATCTTAACAACATAGATAAAGGCTGGAAGCCTTTAAGTAACACTGCCCGCCTTATCCGTTACGCTGACGATTTGATAATTATGACGAAATATCGTTCAGAAAGGATGAAAGCAAAACTTGAAGAAATAGTTACCCGATTAAAATTGCGGCTTAAACAAAGCAAGACCCGCATACTTAACGCAGAATATGAGCATTTTGACTTTTTGGGTTTTACTTTTATTAAAGATTTAAATAAGAACAAGGATAAACGAACAACCTATTTTTATCCTTCTCATAAAGCTGAAAATTCTATAAGAAGAAGGATAAGGCAGATAGTAGATTATCGTCGTCCTATAAAAGTAGAACAATTAGTCAGAGAGCTTACGCCTGTATTAAGGGGTTGGGTAAACTATTTTAGAGTTGCTAACTCCTCAAAGAAATTCGGAAAAATCAAGTTTTACACCGCGCAGAGAATAAGAAAGTTTATGCGTAGGCACAGCGGAAAAGTAGGTTACGGATATAAACAATATCCTGATACCTTCCTTTACCAAAAGTTAGGGGTATACAATGACTACCGTGTCTGTTGGGCGAAAACCTTTTGAAGAAATGTTATCGGAAAGCCGTGTGAGGGAAAACCTCACGCACGGTTTGATGAGGGGGCGGTGGGAACGTGAGTAAAGAAAATAACTCTCAACGCACCACTGCTCCACTCTACAA
>JAHIOW010000010.1 GCA_018895075.1 Candidatus Omnitrophota bacterium
AAACTGCTCCCAATGGTCCCGGAAGATCTGAATGAGCCGGTTTTTATAGTAAATTGGCTTGTTGTCCATCATCGTCTTTTTGTTGATTTTAGCATAATTTGAGATTAAAAGGGTCAATATAATTTCCTATGCTATCAAGCAGAAAGGAATACTGCGATATCAGATGATGTATTCACTTTGGAGTATTTTTAAGACGCGCTTTTGCCTTTTTTAATTTTTGCAAAAACGCGCCTTTCTTAAACTCAGAGGTCCATCCTTTCATAATAATCCAACCTCCAAAGCGCGCCAGGTTATTACGCCAGGTGCGATACCATTTTCTCCACCCCATTTTAATATTATGCAGAAAGAAAACTAAGGCAGGAAAACAAAAGATATGCAGGCCGATCATAAACATATACTTAAACTGATAAAACTTGCCCATAATCTTGCGCATAGAAGCCTGTAACTCTTCGGCAGTAAGCGGCTTGTCGGGTTCGAATACAGGGAAATTGCCATCGTAATATTCCCAGCCGATATCCCGTATGGGGTAGATCCTGTTTTGGCGGGTGAGCCTGTGCCAAAACTCTGTTCCTATCAGAGGAACCGGCAGTAAAACCTGGACTGTATCAATCTTGGCCTTGCTGATAAAACTCTTAAAGTATTTAATGCGCTCCCCTGCCGGCATCTTAAAACCCGTACCTTCCTTTAAAGGATAGCCAAAGATAAACATACCATGCACCCAAAACCCAAATTTATGATAGGCCCTGGCCAGAGATATCATATCCTGGGGCCGCACCCGTTTATTCATGGCCTCCAGCTCCTCTTCAATAGGCGACTCAAAACCAATGGCTACAGTATTGATGCCTGCCTGACGCATAGCAGAAAGCAATTCGGCATCTTTAGCCATATCTAATCTTATTTGCACAGCAAAGTCTAATCTTCTACCTATGCTCTTTTGGTAATCCCTGAGCATATTACAAAATCCTATTGTTTCTGTGCGCTGCTGCCCGAAAAGGTCATCAACGATAAAGAAATGCCGCGCATCATTAGTTTCTACAAGAAACCGAATACCTTCAAGCAGCCGCTGAGGCGAGGCAGCTCGAGGCTTACCTTTAACAGTACAGAATTCACAATCCATACCACAACCCCGTATCCTTCCCACAGGATAAAGGTCAAGCCTGGCGTAACGCACTAAAGAAAAATTAGCTAAAGGCAGCTTGTCAAAATCAGTCAAAGGCTCTCTTTGCAAAGTAGAAATAATTTTTCCCTTATCCAGATAAACAATACCCCTTACCTCAGATATATTTCGCCTACCCTCCAAGGCTTCTAAAAGTTCTTTTATGGTTTCTTCGCCTTCACCAACAACTACATAATCAACGCCAGAATTCAATGCCTCAGCAATATTATCTTCAACAAAATGCTGTCCTCCGGCAATAGTAGTAATCCCCCTTTCTTTATAAAAACGCGCTATTTCATAAAGCCTGGGGATAGTGCTTGTTAAACCGCCATACAACCCCACAATATCTGCAGGCCGCAGCTGCTGTAAAAACTCATGGTTAGCTTTACCTGTGCTGCTTTTGGGGGCGTATCTACGCAGATTATTTTCATCGATAACCTCAACATCCCAGCCTGCCATCTCGTTTACCACGCTGGCCACGCATACCGGCCCCAAGGCTGTAGTTCTCTTGGCAAGATCCGAATATATGTTGAAGGCAGGGTATGCCGGAATCACGAGCCTGAATCTATGCCTTTTTTTGGATAAGTCAAACATACTTATAACCCTCGGTATTTAACTATAAATAAGCCCCGCACCTACTTGCTATAAGATGCGGGGCTAAAAACAACCTGCCTTAAGCAGTATTATTTCTTCTTTAGCTTGTCAACAAAATCAGAAATAGATCTTCCAGCGATCTCTTTGCAGCCTAAACCAAAGGCTAAAGCTACAGCCAGACCCATAGAGGCCAAAATGATGCTCATTGCAGAAATCAAAACCGCCCCTATCTGTAATTCCTCCAATGCCACCAGAATACTAAAGATAACGATAATCGCCTCAACAATCTTGCTGAGTAGATTTGCCTGATTTAACCCGATATTGGCTGCGGCAGTGCGCACTATGGAAGCCACAAAAATCGCCACAAACATCCCGACAACCAAAATAACCACGGCACCGATAACGTTAGGCGTATATCCTAATATCTTGTCTAACAGATTAGAAACTCCGGTTAATTTCAGCAAGTTCATAGACGAAATAATGACCCCTAAAAGAATTACCCAGTAAATAATCAACCCGACGAGTTCTGAAAGGGTATATTTGATTCCGCCTTTGGACAGAAAATTCGAAATCTTTGCCTGCTCTGCGATGGAATCAAGGCGTAACCCCTTCAGTACCTTGGTTACCACTGTTTTGATAACCTTGGCTACTATCCAACCCAGGACAAACACTACTATCGCAGCAAGAAAATTGGCAAAAAAATCCCAGCTGCGTATAAGCAAATCTTTCACTGGCATGAATATCTCCATTTCTCACCTCCTTGAAGGGACTTTATCATATTTAGTAACCTGTGTCAAGAACAATCTACGGTCATGCCATCATAAGCTGATACCACCTCTATATTCAATCTGCGGCTCAAATTCTCTGCCTGGATATGCGGTTTTGCCTTCAGCATCGTCATTCCGAAATGCGTCAGGATGACTTTCCCGGGCCTTATCTCTTCAATTAACGTCTCTACATCTTGAAGGCTTAAATGGTCAATACCGCCGCGCGGCTCAAAGAAGACTACGCAAATAATCAATATATCTGTCCCTTTGTAGAAATCCACCAATTCTCCGGCATATCTTGTATCTACAAGATATGAAATAACCTTATTCTTCATCTTAAACTTCAGGCCATAAGTCTCAACCGAGTGTATATGCCGCGGCGAAGTCTGAAATTCCAGATTTCCAACCTTATAGTCTTTATTTGCCTCTAGAATCTCTAATTTTTCCAGAGAACTTATTTCATATTTTAAGATTACCTGGTCCTGGTCTAAGGTATCCGCCGGGCAAAATACAATACCCTTCTTCTTAAATCCGCCTTCGGTCATTGCCTCAATCATCACATTGATATCGCCAGAATGGTCTAGATGGCGATGGGTCAGAATTATGCCATCTAAGCGGAAAGGGTCCAGCTTAGGTTTACTGGCCGCGCAACGCACGATACTGCCCGGGCCAGGGTCAACTAATACATTTGTGCCTTTATAAGAAACCCATAATCCCCCTGAGGCGCGTAGTTGCCTGATCATCACAAAACGCGCACCTGCTGTGCCCAGGAACTTTATAAAGTCTTTGCGCTCTTCTTTTTTAACGGGCATATTTGTTCTTTAGCCATACCTCTTTCAATTCCTGATTTATCCGGAGAATCTGGCTGTAAGTCAGTTCTGGTTTTAAGATATCCTTTTCTTCTATTCCTGGTGAGTTTTCTCTGGGGCGGATAAATTCTTCTACGCTGACAGAGCGGCTGCCTAAAGCCCGAGCAAAGAATTTAATCTCTTTATCATCGGAAACCACCGCAATATTTCCGGGTTTATCACATCTCTCTATTAGCTTCTTTATCTTTTCATCCGCTGTCTCTTCCCTGGAAAATATAACATCAATATCGCTATGATCCCTTTTAAGTTCCGGTATATTGGCATAACCATCAAAGACTACAGTAACTTTATTCTTAGGGCTGCCGCATAATCTCTTTGTCCTGATGAGTTCTAAAAACACGATGCGGCAATCTTTTTTTATTTTTTTATGGCCGGGGCAAAACAGCGGGTGGTTTATGACGTTGTATCCGTCGATGATGTATTGCAAGGACATAGATAAATCCTCCTAAGATCCCGTAGATTAAGATAAAGGAAAAGTAAAGAAGCGACATTGCCAGGGCTAAATCTTGACCCACGCCTGTCTTGGCAAAGAAGAATACAATTGAGGCGTCTCTTAGGCCTAAGCCGCCAATGGAAATAGGCAATAAGCTAATCGCGCTAATAATAGGCACGAAAATAAAGAAATATATAATGTTTATTTTAAGGCCCAGGGATAAGGCAATTAAATAGAATGTTACCGGCCCTAAGATCTGGATAACCAGAGAAAATATCAGGTTATCGACCAGGATATCTTTGTGGTGCCTGAAAATATGCATCTCATGATGGAGATTCTTTATGGCCTCCCTGATTCTTCCTGCCGTAGGTGAATGTAGCAGTTTGTTTATCTTGGAATATAAAAATCTATTAAACAATACTAATAAAATTGAAGCCAATAAAGCGGTAATAATAAAAACGGGGATTAAGACAGACCTATCCTGCAGGAATCTCCAGCCAAAGCCAAGGGCTAATAACGCCACTAATACCAAGGCCACATAACCGCTTAATCTATCTAAAAGTACCGTGGCTATAACTTCTCTCGGCCTTTTTGTGTGCGTGGATAAATCTAAACTGCGCACCAGGTCTCCGCCTACAGCCGTAGGTAAAAATAGATTAAAGAATAAACCTCCGGAAAATGAAATAATTATTCTCTTTAGAGACAGGTGTATCTGGGCAGCCTTAAGCAGCATCTCCCAGCGCAGGAGGGCAAGGAGATAAGTAAAGCAAAAAATAAAAAATACAGAAACCAGAAGGAATTTATCTGCATTTTTTATAATTTCTAACAGGCTCTTATTATCTACCTGTTTAAATAAAAAAATCAGCAGGATGATGCTGATGCCGACTCTTAAGAACGCGAAGAATATTTTTTTAAAGGCCTTCATCTATACACCTTTAAAGTTTTATCCCGGTTAAGCTATGGTAGGCCTGGAGATATTTTTCGCTTGTCTTCTGGATAACCTCTGGAGGTAATTCTGGCGCCGGAGGATTTTTATCCCAGTTTAAACCCTCTAAATAATCCCGCACAAACTGTTTGTCAAAACTGGGCTGGGCTCGACCTGGTTGGTATGTATCTTTTGGCCAGAAACGCGATGAATCAGGGGTAAGCGCCTCATCGATTAAGATAATTTCATCATTGTGAATGCCGAACTCAAATTTTGTATCGGCAATAATAATCCCGCGCGATAACGCAAATTCAGCCGCTTTCTTATAAATGGCAATGCTGATATCTTTTAATTTATCTGCGCTATCCCCCCCGATTAGTTCTTCTACGTATTTCTGGTCAACATTCATATCGTGGCCGCAAGAGGCCTTGGTTGAAGGCGTAAATAAAACCTCTGGCAATCTCTGGGACTCTGACAGCCCTGGAGGCAATTTGATACCGCAGAGGGACTGTTTCTGTCTATATTCTTTCCATCCCGAGCCGGAAAGATATCCCCTCACTACGCATTCAACAGGAATAGATTTGGTTTTCTTCACCAACATGGAGCGCCCTAAGAGGTCGTTTTTGTATTTTTGTAACTGCCGGGGGTAGCTATTGATATCACAGGTCAGGAAATGGCAAGGTGTGATATCCTTTAAAAACTCAAACCAAAAACAGGATAAGGCGGTTAAAACCTTACCCTTACCAGGTATACCGTTGTTGAGGATTACGTCAAAACAGGAGATTCTATCTGTGGAGACAATGAGCAGATTGTCGCCTAAATCATAGACATCCCTTACTTTTCCGCGCTTGTAAAGCTTTAAATCTTTGAAATCCGTAGATAATAAAATCTGTTCCTGCATTTTAAGATTTTAAACGCTTAAGGAGCCCTTCATATTCCTGCCACAACTGACATGGTAAATCTTTCTTAAACTGCTTAAAAAATTTCTTTATATCTTTTAATTCCTCAATCCAATCATCTCTGTCAACCGCAAATAGTTTTTCAAAAACGCCGGAAGGCAATTTAAGGCCGGTCATATCTATATCCGCTGGCCCGGGTATGTAACCAATAGGCGTATGTATGGCCTCTACCTTATTGGAACACCTCTCTAAGACCCACTCCAGGACCCTGAGATTTTCTCCGTAACCCGGCCATAAAAACTCACCCATTTTATCTGTCCTGAACCAGTTTACATGAAAAATCTTTGGGGGTTTAATCATTTTTTCACCCATCTTCAGCCAGTGCCTGAAATAATCTGCCATATTATAACCGCAGAAGGGAAACATAGCCATAGGGTCTCTGCGCACCTGTCCGAGCTTACCTACTTGCGCTGCGGTCAACTCCGAAGCTATGGTTGCTCCCATAAATATACCATGCTGCCAGTTAAATGCCTCATAGACCAATGGTGCCAGGTGCGCCCGGCGGCCTCCAAAGATAATAGCAGAAATAGGGACACCATGATGCTGCTCTAATCTAAAAGATGCTGTGGGACAATTGGTAATCGGGGTAGTAAAACGGCTATTAGGATGCGCTCCTTTAACGGGAAGGCCATTTTGATCCTTCAGGCCTGGCTTCCAGGGCCGCCCCTGCCAATCAATTCCGCGCTCCGGGACTTCTCCGTCAGCGCCTTCCCACCAGACCGTTTGATCCGGTTTAAGCAGGACATTGGTATAAATAGTATTTTTTTTGATAGTCTCTACCATATTGGGGTTAGTTTGAGAATTTGTTCCCGGGGCTACCCCAAAAAATCCTGCCTCAGGATTAATTGCCCAAAGCGCGCCATCAGAATCAACGCGCATCCAGGCAATGTCATCTCCCACTGTCCAGATTCTATATCCTTTTTTCTTAAGTCCCTGGGGAGGAACCAACATTGCCAGATTAGTTTTACCACAGGCGCTGGGGAATGCCGCAGCGATATACCCGATATGGCCATTGGGCTCCTCTATCCCCATAACCAGCATATGCTCAGCAAGCCACTGTTCTTTTTTGGCGATAAAACTGGCGATGCGTAAAGATAGGCATTTTTTTCCCAAAAGCACATTCCCTCCGTAACCAGAACCTACGCTCCAAATGGTGTTATCTTCTGGAAAATGCAATATCAATCTCTTATCTATATCCAACTGCGCCTTTGCATGCAGGCATTTGGTAAACTCATCCTCTTTTTCCAAGTGCCTTAAGACCTGCTCATTAATTTTAGTCATAATCAGCATATTTAAAACCACATAGCGGGAGTCGGTTAATTCCACACCTACCTTGCTGAAGGGCGAACCTACAGGCCCCATAGAAAAAGGAATAACATACATCGTCTTGCCCTTCATCGCGCCTTTAAAGATGGCCTTTGCCTTTCTATAGGCTAAGGCAGGAGACATCCAATTATTAGCGGGGCCGGCATCTCGTTTCTTTTTGGTGCAAATAAAGGTCAGGTGTTCTGTGCGGGCAACATCATTGGGGGCAGTGCGGTGTAAAAAACAACCCGGCAGGCTTTTCTGGTTTAATCTTATAAGTTCTCCGATAGAAACAGCCTCCTCTTCTATGCGCCTCTTCTGGACTTCTGAGCCATCAATCCAGACAATCTCATCAGGCGCACACAAACGGGCCATTTTATTAACCCAATCAATCAATTTTTTATTAGTAGTAGGGTATCTACTCATGATAAATACCTGTACACAGAGGCGGCAGCAACTGCGCCCTCGCCACAGGCAGTAATAACCTGATATAAAATCTTCTTACAGCAGTCTCCGCAGGCAAATATACCGCCAGATGCTGTCTTTAAATCCTGGCCTGTAATTATAAACCCTGATTCATCCAACTGCAATATATCTTTAACAAATCCGGTATTGGGTTTTATGCCTACAAATACAAATACCCCCTGGCAGGCTAAATTCTTAGTAGAATTATCAGAAATATTTTTTATCTTCACCGCCTCCACCCTATCTTTGCCGATAACCTCCTCAATAGTGCTTTCTAAAACAAAATTTATTTTTGGGTTGCTGCCTGCCTTCTCTTGGAGTATCTTTGATGCCCGCAGTTCCTTTCTGCGGTGTATTATTGTAACCCTTTTGGCGAAACCGGCTAAAAAAATCGCCTCCTCAATGGCCCTGTCTCCTGCGCCCACAACTACTATATCCTTTTCTTTAAAAAGCGGGCCGTCGCATGTGCCGCAGTAAGAAACGCCCTTTCCGATTAGTTTATCCTCTCCTTCTACGCCCAGACGCTTCGCCTCTGCGCCGCTGGCAACAATTACACTCCTGGCCTGATAAGATTTATTCCTGGTAGTAACATTGTAAACAGCCCCCTCTAATTTAGAGCCGGGCTTTACCCCTAAAACTTCTTCTGTCTCTATGCCGATGCCTAACTCCTGTATCTGCTGATGCATCCTGTCCATTAATTCTATAGTCGAGATACCTCCGGGAAAGCCAGGAAAATTTTCAATTGTCGATGAGAGGATAATCTGGCCGCCGACACCGGCCTTTTCTAAAATCAGGGTATTGAGCCTATATCTTCCTGCATAAAGCGCGGCAGTCAAACCCGCAGGCCCTGCCCCAATGATAATCAAATCATACATAATTAAACTCCTGATAAAGTTCCTCTGCCTGATAAGAACTTCTTACTAAAGGCCCGGATAAAACTGCCTTAAATCCCAGAATAATACCTAACTCTTTATACCGCATAAACCTTTGCGGAGCAATAAATTCTTTAACCGGATAATGACTGCCGGAGGGCGAGAGGTATTGCCCCAAGGTCAATATATCGCAATGCGCCCCTATCAAATCCTCCATTGCCTCCCTTACCTCATCTTCTGTTTCGCCTAACCCCAGCATAAGAGAAGATTTGGTTATTAAAGAGGGATCAAGTTCTTTTACCCTGCGTAATACTTCTTGAGACCGTCTATAGTCTGCCTGCGCCCTGACATGAGGATAGAGTCTTTTTACAGTCTCAATATTATGGGCTACTACATCCGGGCCAGCATCTAATACGCATTGGAGGCTAGAGTCTTTGGCCTGAAAATCAGGTATCAATACCTCTACTTTAATCTCTCTATTCAACGCATGGATTAACTCTATAACTTGAGAAAAAATACTTGCCCCTCCATCTTCTAAATCATCTCTGGTAACAGAAGTAATCACTACATAACCAAGGCCTAACTTTTTAACTGTCTCTCTTATCCTCAAAGGCTCATCTAAATCTATGCCTAATGGTTCTGTATTCGCTTTGTTGACCGCGCAGAAGCGGCAATTCCTGGTGCAGGTATCTCCCAGGATTACAAAGGTAAGCCTGCCCTGGCTAAAACAGCGGCCAAGATTAGGGCACCTTGCTACTTTACATACAGTATTGACATTCAATTCAGAGAGAAGATGCATCTGCGAGAAAGCAGCATCCTGAGGTAAATCTTGTCTAAACCAGGCAGGGAGCCTATTGTTCATTTATTTATCCTTACGAAATTTTCTATTGAACGGTCAAAGGTTTTTTCTGCATCCGGCGGAAATAAACAAGCAGGAAGTTGGCCATTATTACGATGATAAAGGATGCATTCACAACAGAGGCCTTTTCTTAAACAAGGATTGTAACTACAATTGCAGTTGGCAAGATTTTGTTTTTGATTCGGACAATTCTTCATCTTTGGACCTCTTCCTTAATGCGGTTAATCTTTTTCTGAGCTTTAATTTCTCAAAGAATGAGGTATGATCTACGGTGAGCCTGGCGCTTAAATGTTCTATCTCATGTTGAAAAACACAGGCGAGTAGCCCCTGGGCCTCTATAGCAACCGGCCTGGCTTCTTCGTCTTGGGCTTCCAGGAGGACTTTCTGGGCCCGTTTTACCTTTATACATACACCGGGGATACTCAGGCACCCTTCCTCCATAACCTGATGGCCGCTTTTACTGACAATTTTAGGATTTATCAATTTATAAAGGCCGCTGCCTATGTCCACCACAATCATCGCCTCATTAATGCCCACCTGCGGCGCAGCCAGGCCTATACCAGAGTTGACATACATCAATCTGGCCATCTCGCCTAAGATATCCTGATGCCTCTGATTTATATTAGCAACCGGCCTAGACTTTTTTCTTAATGCCGGGTCACCAAGCAACCTAATCCTTAATCTGGTTTCTTTCATTTACGCTGATTATCTTTGGCGTTATAGACTTTGCCTCTTGTTCATCAACCAGGACATAAGAGACAATAGCCACTTCGTCACCTATAGAGGCGCTGCGGCTGGCCGGGCCATTAAGACAGATAGAACCAGAACCCGGTTTACCCTTTATGGCGTAAGTCTCTAAACGCTGGCCGTTATTAAAATTCAATACCTCTACCTTTTCTCCCGGCAATATATCTGCTGCCTGCATCAGTTGCGCATCAATAGTAATACTGCCTTCATAATAAAGATTGGTTTCAGTAACACGCGCCCGTTGAATTTTTGCTTTTAAGAATGTGCGTAACATCTTCTTCCCCCTGCCTTGGTTTTAACTTATTTTAATAATGCCCTTACTAACTCTTCGCCGAATTCTCTGGCTGCTTCCGGGCCGGATGCAGTAATGATATTGCCGTCTCTTTCTACATCTTGAGCCGTATAATCCGCGCCATTTGCCTTTAGTTGAGGCGCCTCAGAAGAAAAAACAGTTGCCCGTTTTCCTTTTAAGATACCTGCCCTGGCTAATGTAACCGGGGCAATACAGATTGCCGCCACAATTTTGTCCGTATTCAGGCCTTCCCTGGCCAATTTATGGGCAATGGGATCATCCCAATATTGACTACTACCTCCTCCACCCACAAATATTACCGCCGCAAATTCGCTTATATCTACATCTTTAATCAGGAGATCCGGATTTACCTTTGCTCCCAGTGTGCCGGTAGCCTCCTTGAGACTGCTTGAGGCAACCTTTACCTCTATACCGTTCTTCTCTAAAATTTCTTTGGGTTGCAAGAACTCTTCATCGCGGAAACCCTCCTGGGCAATAACCATCACTACTTTTTTCATAATCCCCGCCTCCTCTTGGGCGTAACCCTTAAAACACACATTATAACTGACAAATAACAAAATCAAAATTAACAAAATCCTTTTCACGCTTAGTCTGCCTTTACTAATTTATAAGTCTGGCGGGCAATCATCATCTCCTCATCAGTAGGAATAACCAGAACCTTTGGTTTTTTCTTTAAATGCGAAAAAAGCCCCTGACAAATCTTCTCTCTAATCCTTTTCTGATTTTCGCCGATCCCGCCGGTAAAAACCAAGGCATCAGCCCCAGCCATAATGGCCAAATAGGCGCCAATATATTTTTTTATACGATAGACAAAAACATTGATTGCCAGTTTCACCCGTTTATCCTGCCTTCTTGCCTTAGACTCTAATACCCGCATATCGTTACTTATGCCAGAGACCCCTTTTAAGCCGCTGCCTTTATTTAATATATCATCCATTTGATAGATATTCAGTCTTTTTTTACGCATCAGATAAGTAACTAACGCCGGATCAATATCCCCGCAACGCGTCCCCATAACCAGGCCCTCTAAAGGAGTAAAACCCATGCTAGTGTCAATAGACCTGCCTTTAACTACCGCGGCGATACTACAACCGTTACCGAGATGACATGTGATTATTTTTAATCTCTCTAAAGGCCTTTTTAAAGCCCGCGCTGCCTCAGAAGCGACATACTCGTGGCTGGTGCCATGAAAGCCATATTTCCTTATGCCTAATCTTTTATAGTAGGCGTAAGGCAATCCGTAGGTATAAGCGTAATCGGGTAATGTCTGATGGAATGCGGTATCAAACACCGCCACCTGTTTTATGCCCGGCAATAACCTTCTACAGGCTAATACCCCGGCCAGGTTTGCCGGGTTATGCAGGGGCGCAATTGCGCAGCACTGCCTTATTTTCCTAATCACTAAATTATTGATTGATACCGGCCTCTTGAATTCCTCTGCGCCATGCACCAGGCGATGCCCCACCACATCAATCTGATGATTGATCCGGCTTAAGATTATCTCAAGGCCCTGATGATGGTCTTTCACTTTAGAGCCTTTTTCACCAATATGTTCAATTGCACCATAAGATATAACCCGGCCTTTGGGCATCTTAAAAAATTTATACTTTATAGAGGAACTGCCGCTATTTATTACTAAGATTCTCATGGTTCGTTTTATGTTTAATGTACTATGTTTAATGTTTTTACATCAAACATTAAACCTTAAACATTAAACAATTATTGCGCTCTGATTGCAGTTATAGCCACAGCATCTACTATATCTTCCACAGAACAGCCGCGCGATAAATCACTGCAGGGTCTATTCAATCCTAACATCAAAGGCCCTAAAGCCCTGGCGCCAGACAATCGTTGCACAAGTTTGTAACTGATATTTCCTGCCTCAAGATTAGGGAATATCAAGATATTGGCCTTACCTCTTAATGGGCTATCAGGAGATTTTATTCTGGCTACTTCCGGCACAATAGCTGCATCTACCTGCAATTCGCCGTCAACTAATAAATCCGGGGCCATCTCTTTAGCCAAACCTAGCGCTTCCACTACCTTTTCAATAGATTTTCCTTTTGCTGAACCATACGTAGAATAACTTAAAAAAGCAACTTTAGGCACCAGCCCTAAGACCTTGCTGGCTAATTCCGCAGATAATATAGAAATACTGGCCAGTTGCCTGGGGTTAGGTTCAGGAACAATGCCACAGTCAGCAAAAATAAATGTTCCACCGTCGCCCAAAGGACAATCCGGCACCACCATAACCAGGCAGCTTGAGGCAATACCTATACGTTCGTCTATACCCAAGCAACGTATGGCGCTCCTAGCCACATCGGGCGTGGTGTGACTGGCGCCGGCTACAAAACCATCTGCTCTTCCTTCGCGGGTCATCATTGCCGCATAATAAAGCGGATTATCAAAAATCTTTCTTACCGTATCAACATCTAAACCTTTGGCTTTATACATCTGATAATACTCTTGAATGTATCTTTCTTTTTCTTGAGCTGATATTTTATCCTTGGTCAAAACTACCACATTGGCAATTTTTTTCCTCTCGATAATACGTATTGCCTCCAGCGTACGGCTCTCTTTATATTCCGGAAGCACAATCGTCTTTAGAATTGAGGAGGCCTTTAAGCGTATTTTTTCAATTGTATCCATATCAAATCCTTTTACATATAGCATCCAGGTCTACATTATCTTTAATAAGCCTGACCACGGTATTTATCTTGGCAGTATCACAGGGCCTAATCTTAACTGTTAGATCATGAACGCGCGCAGCTGTGGTATAGGTATCGGCCTTGGATAAAAGTACGGGGATCCCTGCCTTATTTAATAAATCTCTAACCGAAGATTCAGGGATAATCCCTCCGCTTAAAATCAATCCCGCAACTTTAAGTTTTTTCCCCTCCGAGCCCCTATAACATTCTAAGGCAGTCATAATAATATCTTCCCTGTCGCCAGGCGTGATCAAGAGGCTGTCGTTAACAATATATTTTAGGGCGCCCTTTGACCTCATTGCCCCCACTAAAACTTGCGAGACATAATTCTCCAAAAATTCTTTCCCGTATATGACCTCAAACCCCGTCTCTTCTAAAATCTGCTCTACGGTCGCACGGGCAAGTCCAGGATTGTAAGGAATAACGCCTAAGACCTTTATCTTTTTTCTCTGGAGGCCCTTTGTTACCAGGCGATTTATCTTCTCAAATTTATCTGACAAGACCTTATTGATAATCACGCCCAAGACCCCTACGCCTTCTTTCTCAAAGAGCGCCTTATTGAGCAATATCTCATCAATGGGCCTGCCTATCCCTCCGGAAGAAACAAGAATCACTTTTGCACCCAGGAGTTTTGCCACATAGGCATTAGAGTGGTCAAATACAGAACCTACGCCTGCGTGGCCGGTACCTTCAATGATAGTTAAATCTTGCCCCCTGGATATGCGCCGGAATGATTCCTTAATCTGTCTGGTGATGGATTTTTTATCTGGACGGTTGATATATCTCTCTGTAAACCCCTTCTCCACTGCAATCGGGCTCATATCTTTTAAGCTGCACCTGATACCGCAGACCTCTTCAATAAGCACAGAGTCTTCGTCAACCCTTATGCCCTCTTCTTCTAAATAGCGCTGGCCAATGGGTTTTATAAAGGTTACTTTCTTAAACCTGTCTTTAAAATTAAAAATCAGGCCTAAAGAAACTGTGGTCTTGCCGTCGTTCTGTTTGGTGGCGGCGATAAATATCTTTCTCATTATAGATTTGCTTCTATCTTCTTTTTTAACTGGGATTTACTGATTACACCCGCCACCTGCTCTATAACTTTACCTTTTTTAAATAACATCAGCGTGGGTATAGACATTATTCCATACTGCGAGGCTATTTTGGAGTTATCTTCCACATTGAGTTTGCCGATTTTAATCTTTTTATCGTAATCTTGCGCTAAATCCTCTAAGATAGGCGCAATCATCTTACAGGGGCCGCACCAGGTTGCCCAAAAATCCACTAATACCAGTTCATCTGATTCTAAAACTTCCTTTTTAAAATTATCGTCAGTTAAATGCGTTAAGGACATTTGATTACATCTTGTTAAAAGGATTAACGAGGGGCAGTTTTATAAAATATCACAAATACAACTTATTTGCAAGAGGTTTTAGGCAGGGATGAGAAATAACCACCGGTAAGACCATCGAGTATGGCTGTAATTTCCTGCAATTTTAGCTCTTTCTCAAGCCTCTTCCTTCTATCTTCTATAGAGAGATTATCGAGTTCCACCTTACACTACATTCTTTATTTCTTGACATTTTGTAGTGTAAGCGATAATTTCTCTATCTCTGCACCCATCGAAGGAAATTCCGTCTTAGCCTTATCCAATATCCTTAACACGGACTGACGCCGCTTCTTCGGCAGAGTCTGGAATAATTCCTGCATTTCTTTACTATCAACAATTGTAGAGGTGTAAATTGCCTGTTGCAGGTCTTTTAAAGTTTTATCCAGTTTCCTTCTCCGAGAGGCGATAATAAGCTTATGAAGGCAGAAATGGCTGGGTGCCGGGACTCGTACCCTCTTCCCGTTATCAGTAACCATAATTGGCTTATCAAGAAGTAACCCCACATGCCTTAAAGGAATAGCGTTAACACCAAGCTTATTAACCTTAATAGCTTTATCCGTACCTTTCCCTTTCTCGGCAGTAATAAATTCGATCTTTAATTCTGCATTCCACAGATATAGGGAACCATCGCTTTTGAAGTCTGCCTCGAAACCTAACTCTTCTAATTCTTTTATAAAATTTGCATGCTCTTTACCATGAAAAGGTGTAGGTATCAGAAAATCGATATCGGGAGTACGCAGTGGAAAGTTTTCTACCCCAAGATGCTTTTGGTATAATTTAAAACACCAGCTGCCGATCAGCTCAACCCCCTCCTCAAAGAGGTTGTTATCGGCGAATACTCCGAGAATTTTACCTATGAGATCAACCATGCCTTCTGCCTTCCGAACGTCTGATTATCCTCAAAGCCTCGTTGACCTTTCTTAATTCTAATCCTAGCGCCTTGCGTTCTTTTATCTTGCTTGCGACTTCTTCCGGCCTTCCCTTCCCTAAATATTTATGGACCACTCTATTACCGACTCTCTGCTGGAGATAATAATATTTTTTGCCAGCTATCATCCTCTCTTTTATGCTGCCTCTTGGCAAATTAGCTAGTTTTTTCTTAATCTTTTCTCTTGCCTGGAGGTAGTACTCTTTACTTTCAGACAAAATCCCTTGTAATACTTTCATGGCTATTCTCCTTTACACTACATTATAGCATAAAATTAAAAATGTAGTGTAAATTATTTTTCAAACTAAAACTTCTATTTTATGTGGCTCGAAAAATAACCGCCGGTAAGTCCATCCAGCTGCGCAGTCAACTCCTGCAATTTCAGTTCTTTCTCGAAACGTTTCTTTCTGTCTTCTATGCTTAAGTTGTCCAGTTCCATCTTGACGCGGATCCTTTCGAAATATAACTTTGTTACTTCGTCTAACACATCTTCTCTTAACTGAACCATCAGGCGCGAACGCACATCAATAGAGGTCTGGTCGTTATTCCAGACGAGCTCGCCTAAATCCCAACTTAAGGCTACGTCCCACTCTATGCTATCGTGACCGCGCCTTAATATGTCATCGTCGGTCCTTGTAGTTGAACCACCCTCCCAGTGCCAAAGGTCGGTAGTATTCCTGTCTATGCCAATGCGCACTTGAGGAAACAATGCCTTTCTTGCCGCCTGCCTTCTCCATTTTATAATCTTTCCCGGTTCAACTTCAGCATACTTAATAGCTGCCTGCTGGACCTCGCTTATCTTAGGTTCATCTTTATAATAAAACTCAAGAATGCTATTTTTGTTACTAACAGGGGTATCCTTAAAATTTGTCTTGAATAAACCGTTGTCGCAAGCAGCGTATAGGTTACCTTGATTGTCTAAACTCAAAAATCTAATTTCTTCTGCTAAAAGGCGCAGCGATAATTCTTGCCATCTGTCATTTCCATACTCAAACACACCTGATTTTGTCGCTGCATAAAGATTAGATTTACCAGATACCAAAAGAAATCTTATATCTTGACTCAACAGACCATAACTAGGAACTAATTCCCACCTCTCGCCTTTATCCTGACTTTTATAAACTTCTCTTGAGGTAGCCAGACAAAGATAATTTGCATTATTTGGATCAACGCATATATATCTTATATTAGAGGTTTTTATTTCCCCATTAATATCCTCATCTGATTCTTGTATCTCGCTATTATTTTCTGTTGCCAAAGACACAAAAATTCTTTCCCAGGACTTTCCAGCATCAGCTGTTCTAAATACCCCATCCACGCAGGCAACATAAATATAATTTGGCTCCTTTAAACTATGGGCAATAGCCAGTATACAACTTTTACCAAGCTGTCCTGTTTCTTTATGCCAAGAGCGGCCTTTGTCTTGACTCACAAACAACCCTGCCTTTGTACCCAAATAAAGGCTTGAGGGCAAAATTGCCAATGCCGTGCATTCGTTTTCAAGATAGTTTTTCCCTTTGAAGAGCCTGTTCCAATTTCTTCCCCGGTTTAAGCTAAAGTATAAACCGCTTCCGGTTGCAGCATACAGCGAATTCTTATCGCCGAAAGCGAATAACAAAAAGTTTACCCCTCTGTTTGTGCCTCTTGCCGAAAAAATACTCCTCCAACTCCCACCGCCATCCTCGCTCTTTGAAATACCCCGCTCTGAGCCGATATAAATAATTTGAGGGTTATCGGCTTCTACCAGCACTGTTTTCAGGTTTAAATTCCCCCTACCTATATCCTCCCAGGCCAAGTCCAAAGCAAAGACGCCGGTTGCTAAACTTAAAACCAGTAAACCTACCGCTGCCAAAACTACTGCATATTTCTTCATCTCTCCCACCTCCTCAAATGACGACACAACTTATGGAGTCCAAGGGACGACATAAGTTGCATGTCGAAATTTAGCCCCTCACTCAGAAAACCATAGCTTTCTTTACTGCTGGCTGAGTGAGGGGTAAGTTCGGGCATACAACTTACGTTCACTAACGTTGCCGTAAGTTGTGCCCTCACTTAAATAGACGTAAGAAGTAAAGAAATCTAACAGAAATTTTAGGCAATGGCCTCGCGTAGGTTAAAATTCATTAAATATGGTTAAAACAAAAAAACTCCGTAAGTTGCTTACGGAGACTAGAATTATAACAATCCCAATTAATTATAAAGAATGCTTGAGGGTGGTTTATGCGGGAGTCTTAGTTACATATAGCGTCTGGGTAGGATAAGCGAATTCAATATGTTCTGCTTCAAATCTTTCTTTTATGGCAAAATTAATCTCCTGCTGAATATCCATATATTTGTTGTAGTCGCTTCCCAAAACATAGTATACAATTTCAAAGATTAGGGCAAAATCACCATAGGAGAAGAAATGCGCCCGGTCAAAAACGGTATCCTGAACATTCTTAATAATATTCTCGATTATTTTGGGGATGGCTTTTACCTGCTTGGATGTGGTCTGGTAAGTAACCCCGAGTTTAAAGATAACCCTTCTTTTGTCCATTCTTTTGTAGTTACGAACCCTGGAATTCGTAAGATCGGTATTAGAAAAGATCAACTGTTCTCCGCTAAGGCTGCGTATACGAGTAGTTTTTATGCCAACATGCTCAACGGTCCCTAGATGATCTCCGGTTATAATAAAATCTCCGATTTCAAATGGCCGGTCAAATAATATGGCGAAATAACTGAATAAATCTCCTAGAACTGCCTGCGCGGCTAAAGCTATTGCTACGCCTCCAATACCTAAACCAGCAATAACCGCTGATATCTTAAATCCCAGATTGTCCAGAAAAAAGACAATCGCTAATCCCCAAATAACTACCTTTACTACTACCAGGATCCCATCTAAACTGCTCTTTAAGGCAGCATTTTTTTCTCTTTTAGACAAATAAACTTCTAACCCATAACTTATCAAAGCTATGCCGAAACGTACAGCTGCTAAAGTCAAGATACCTATAGCAGCAATATTGATGATTTTTTTGAATAAAGGATCTAAAGTTAATATATCTATCCCTAGATAAAAAACGCCAAAATAAGCTAATGGAACCCCTATTTTTTGAATTACTCCCACAATAAAATCATCAAAAGTGGTAGCTGTTTTCTCTGCCCACTTTTTTAAACGCCTGAGGATTACGTGCTTAATTATTTTGACCACCAGAAAGCCTATAAATAATATTGAGGCGAATATCAAATAATCTAAAACACTATTTCCCCAAAACATCAGGTTTGTAAGCTGTTGTATCATTTTTTATCCTATTTTTACTTTCATTACCGCCCTTTATGGTATACATAATAATACTCTTTAAATATACAAAAGTCAATTGAGAATCTAAGCAGGGGTAAAGAAATCTTCCGCCAACGGCGCCCGCCTGCCACCCGCCTGCCGGCGAGACAGGGACGGGCAGGGATCCGCCTGCGGCGGAAACTGGGGTTTTGAAGGGATTTTGGCGGCCTATTTCTTTTGAAATTCCAGATATATCGCCAAGATAAGGAGAGTAAATCCTAGGGTAAATCCTACTACATCCTCAAAGAAATCCTGCAGAGGGAAAACGTAGCCAAATTCGTCAAAAAAATCCAAGAGATGCCCCAGAAATAATAAAAGCAACCCGGAAAACAAAAGCCAAAAATATTTAAGCTTAAGCCTCTTGCCTCTTATAATAAGATAGCCCAAGGGTATAAGATAAACTATTGTCTTTAAGCCGTCTAAAAAATATCCCTGCATAACTTCAGGCTAATTTTGCTTCTTTTAAAATATTAAATCTAATCACCAAAAGCGCTATTATACCGCTTGCGCCATTTATAAAGACATCGTGCCAGGTAAAAAATCTATTAGGCAGAATCCACTGGATAACTTCATCAACTGCCCCTACCACCAGACAGATAAAAGAGCCCAAGAGATAAAGATTTTTACTAAAACTACCAGATTCTATCTTCAAGGCATTATACAATAAAACCCCCAATAATCCATATTGGGCCATATGTATTTTCTCGCCAGGATTTTTTTCAAATTTGACCATGATAAAAAATATACCAATAAACAAAAGGAATAAAAAGTACCTGGTTATTGATTTTTCTTTTTTAAAGAACAAAATATACATAAAAACAGAAATTCCTACGAGAGAATAAATTATATATTGGGCGATAACTCCTCTGCCTCCCAAAAAAGCATTTAATCTACTCCATATTGCTGGCATCACCCCCAGGCTAGCATAGGTAAACAATATATATAATGTAATTATCGTCCACCAGAATCTTCTTAAATTTGTTTTTCTCATGCGCATAAACTAAGGAGTATCGCTATTGCCTAAATCCAGGAGCTGTTGTTTAACTTCTTGATAATCGGATGTATCTATATCCCGATAAATATCTAAAGAGCGCCTAAAATGTTCTCTGGCCCTATCTTTTTGGCCTTTCTTTTTATACAAAAGCCCTAAATTGCGGTAGGCAGAGGCCAATTCCACCGGCGCATCTATCTCTTTGCTCGCCAGAACAGATTGATTAAAGAATCTTTCGGCTTCAATCAAATTATCCATTTCCAGATATAACTCCCCAATCATAATATAATCACCGGCTATATTAAATTTATTATCATGCACCCGGTCTATCTTAAGCCCTTGCATATAAGAATCTAACGCCTTCTGGTATTGCTTCTCATAGAAATATGTCTCTCCGATGTTAAAATAACCGTCGCTTAATTCATTATCTAATTTTAATTTTTCAAATAAAGCCTGGCTCTTTTCATAAAATTCTCTCGCAGTAGCATAATCGTCTTTATTAATAAATACCAAACCGATATCAAAATAATCGCAGGCGAGATTATATCTATGTCCGTATATATGAAGCCTTTCCCGATTAATCTCTGAAGTCCTGGTAAGTAATTCTAATGCCTTATCATATTCTTCTTTGTCTGTATACCATTCGGCTAATCTCCTCATTCCCGCAGCCTCGTTTAATATATCCTTATTTTCTTTGCTTAAAGCTATAGCCTTATTATAAAAACCAAGCGCCTTAGCATAATCTCCTTTTAGTTGATTAAACCAGCCAATCCCGATATAGACAGAGGCTAAATTCTTTTTATCGCCTCTTTTTTCGCTATAAAGCATGTATTCATTATAATATTGTAAGGCCAGGTCTCTTTTGCCTAATCTATGGTAAGCATCAGCCAGTAATGGATAGGCCGCTAAAAATTTAGGGTCTTTTTGGATAATGCGCTGGGAAATCAATACGACTTCCTGATTTCTACCCTGTGCGAATAGTTTACGGGATTTCAGAAATAAGACGTATGTACTGGGATTCAGGGTAGGCAGCCACATATATAGGTATATACATAAAAATATGATCGCGATTGCCAAAGAAACTCCCACAAGCCATTTCTTATATGAAAAGACAACTTTTTGAAATCTCTCTATTATTGTTGGCTTCTTAGGCCTGGGCCTAAACAATACAAAATTTGGGTCTCCGTAAAGAAGGTAACTTACCCAAGAGATAGCTGAAAGGCCATATTCTTTAACCAGGGCCAAACGCCCCAAACGCACACACTCACCCACTGGTTTTCCAGAAATTAGCCAGGTGTAGAATTCTCTGGCAAAGGTAAGACTAACAGGGTCTTCGATTTTGCGGATTGTGCCTATATAGAGTCTTGTACCCGAAAATAAAAATGCTGATGCCAGGCTATAGGTCTTGGCCTGGTAATCCAAACCTATCAAATCGCCTGTAACTTTTGCGGATTGACAGGCATTAGAAAATACTAAAATAGGTAAGGGTGGGCTCTCGCCTAGCGCCAGGATATCCTGCACAGTAAATCTTCCATCACTTAAAACCCAACCGCTACTTTGAGGGTCCTGCGGCTGGTATTCGCAATGTCCGGCAAAGTGGACAATATCATAATCGCGCAGGTTCTTTTTGACATATAACGTATCGATATAGGTAGATTTGAAATCAACGCTGATTTGCTTTCTTTTTTTATCAAGTTGATTCTTGATCTGGATACCTTCCAGGTAGGCGGATTTAAGGTCATTGGTGGGATTTACCAAGATTAAGATCCTATGTTTGTCTGAGATATCCCGGTATTGGGGCGGACCTGCCTTTTCTTTAGTCCTGATTAACCTGCCTAAATTGAACTTAAGGCATAAAAAATCTTTTCCGTTGTATAAAAGTTCCCAGGGGATATGGATTAATTCTTCAGTTAAAGAAAGGACTAAATCTGAAATCTGGGTCGCATTTAATCTCTTCTTTACTGCCTTGGTCAAGAGCTGATCCCAGAGCAATTGACCGCTCTTACGTAAACCGTTGATTAAATCTGCTTCCGGGGCGACTTTGTTGCCTGGCTTATTTAATATGGATATTATCTCCTGGCATAATCTATTAATCTCTGTAAATGATACCGGCTGTTGGCTATAATGCCTGATAGTTGAAGCAAGTTCTCGTTTCTCAAAGATGCTCATCAGAAGTTGATTGCCTTGTCTGGATATCTCTAAGACTAGATTATTATCATCCTGAATCATAATTTTATTATTATGTCTTTATATCTAACAAAACCGAGGCAAGTTTATCTTGTGCAGAAAATATCTCTATTGTATATCTGCCCAATAAGGCGTGTTCAAAGCTAACTGAACCAGAGTCAGTGTGGTAAGATTCTAATTCTAAATCATCTTTTAGGAGGGTGATTCTTAAATCTTTTAGTACCTTTTGGGTTTCTTTTTCTTTTATCATCACTGTTAAAGTAAAGGCCTGGCCGCGTTGATTTTCTATCTTTATCTGGGTTCTTATATCTTTAAAATCCTTTAGAATAGTAACTTCGTCTTTGAAGTCTTTAATGTTGCGGCTGCGCAAGACCGGCGCCGGTATCAACTCCTGACCCAGGAGAACATCACCCGTCGTATTCAGTATCTCTAAGGCCTTTTCCTTAAGCCTTAAAGCTATCTCTAAAATAGGCAGTTTATCTTTATGTATTACCAGGCCTTTCATGCGTTCAACCAATTCCTGCGGTATTTCTTTTTCTTCTAACTTTAATCTTGCCTGGACTGCCAGAATCTGAGCACAATTATCGCAAGTTATCAAATGCGCTATTACGCCACTATTCTCTTCTGGGGGTAATTTACCTTCAACAAACAAGGCAAAAGTTTCCTCATCCGGATGCGCTCCGACAATCTTAGAATGCTCTGATCTCCATTTTTTATAAGCCGCCTTAATTAATCTTTCTATTATATTCTGCATTTTGCCTTAGTCCTTGCCTATATTAATAGACGTAAGAATATTAATAATCTAATTTAAAACCTTTGTCCTGGAAACACTCTTTTAATCTCTCAATAATCCTGGACTTACGCATATCTATTGCCCCCCGCGAAATTCTCAATAAATCTTTTAATTCTTCCAGGGCCAAACCCCTATTGACATATAACTCCAGGAAATATTTACCGTCGTTATCCAATCTATCAATACAGTCCTTTAAATGCGCCAGCATTTCCTTTTGAGTGAAGATTTCGCCGGCTCCAGCAGAATTATCAGCCAGGATATCTTTTAGAGTAAAGTCATCATCCATCTCTTCCTCAAGAGATACCAGGGGCTTAAGTTTACGCGTGTAATCTATAGTAGCATTAATCGCTACCTGCCTCAACCAACTGGCCAAACTACAGCCATTTCTGGCCTTAAAACTTCTTAATTTTTTAAAATTATCCTTGGTTAACGAGAGGAAGATTTCCTGAAATATGTCGTTGATATTCTCTCCTCTAAGCGCAGAACTTTTGGTCCTAAGTACGCTATGGATATAGTTGTATATCAGGCGGGAATATCGATCTACGAATTCATCCCAGGCTGGCTTGTCTGCCTTAACGCACCTCTGGACAAACTCTAAATCAGTCATTGTAAAGTAATTATATCACTGAACTATAAAAAACAACATAAATTTTAGGGACACCCTTTTTGCCAAAGCCAAGGGTGTCCCCTTAAGGGACTTCTAAAGTAATAAATTATTATAAATTTGATGTTAGAAATTGCTATTAATTTCGTCTATTAAAGAGGGTTGCTCAAAACTCGGGTTTTTGAAAAATAGCTAGTAAGTGTTCTTTGACAATGTCATTAGTACTGTAGAAGATACTTTAGGAGTCCTCGGATGTATCTGAATTTGTTGTTCTGCTTAGCGTTGACAGCAGCAATAGCGATAGCCAATATGCTTATGTGAGCTAAAGTGCAGTGGTTGCTGACGGCAGTCAGTC